>DATNQL010000180.1:0-4836 GCA_036704025.1 Stenomitos sp. | reverse complement strand
ATCGAGTTCGGTGTGCGAAAAGTAATTTTCTAATATCAAAAAACCGTTTTTTTGATAAGTTTCTAGCTGTTGTTCTGAAAGTTGCATAGAAACACTTCAGTTTGTTATGTCTCTTAGAGGCTATTTGATTCCCTACAGAGCGCGCATATCATCAATTTTACTGCCTGTCATGTTTTCAAACACACTCTATGTAAACTGATGATTATAACATTAAGGCAATTATTACTGCACAGCTCATTTCTCCCTTATTCTGAGAATTTAACTCATTATGCTTGATTTTGTAAAGTCATAAAAATTGATCACCTTTAAAGAGTTAAACAAACGGTTTAGCTCAAATATGCTTTAGTTTAAACTTGTCAATATATAAAAGTTGAGGAGGACAATCAATAGACCTCGTGCATGATATCGCTCCCTCCCGTCCCCTAATTGAAGGGGGAAGCTCTGTCAAAAATTCCCCGGATTTGGGGGGTTAGGGGGGCGAGTTTTGATGCGTGCAGGAAGTTTAATGATGACCTCAACCTACTTTTACAAAAGATCGGTGGTGTTCGCGCTGCTATCTTTATAATTCTCCGTCCTCGCGATCGCTCTCCACATTCGCAGAAGTAACCTGTTGATTTTGAGCAATCCAACGCAGTGTCTCGATCCACTCAGCTTGTTTAGCAATAGTCGGTTCTTCCAGCAGACTGTCTAAGGGAACTTCTATCCGAAAGGCTTCACGAATCCGAGAAATGATTTGAGTGGCGAGCAACGAGTGTCCGCCCAAGTCAAGGAAGTTGTCGTAGATGCCAACTTTCTCTAGACCCAGGACTTGCTGCCAGATATCAGCAAGTTGCTGCTCAATGGCGGTACGAGGAGCTACAAAGGGTTCTTCTATATCGGGTCGAATTTGATTGGGAACGGGAAGCGCTTTGCGATCAACCTTCCTATTGGGGGTTAGTGGCAAAGCCTCCAGCATCACAAAAGCGGCAGGCATCATGTAGGTAGGAAGTTTCTGCTTGAGAAACTGGCGCACGTCGCTGAGTACAGATGTGTCCTTTCGTGCCAGCACAACATAAGCCACTAAACGCTTGTCGCCTGGTACGTCCTCACGAGCAATCACCACAGTCTCCCGAACATGAGGGTGTTGGGTTAAAACAGCTTCGATTTCTCCAAGTTCGATGCGGAAGCCGCGAATTTTGACTTGATGGTCGATGCGACCGAGATACTCAATCGTCCCATCTGGAAGGTAGCGTGCTAAATCTCCTGTTTTATAAAGGCGTCTTGAATAAGAGTTTTGAGTTTTGAGCGCGTCGGTATTCGGAACCTTTTCCGAATAAGGAGATGCGCCCCGTAGGGGTTTTGAGTTTTGAATTAAAGAGTTTTCTTCTAACTGAGAACTCATAACTGAGAACTCATAATTCTCTAAAAAGGGATTGGGAATAAATCTCTCATCGGTCAAATCGGGGCGGTTGAGGTAGCCTCGGGCTAAGCCAGCGCCACCAATGTAGACCTCACCAACAACGCCAACGGGTAAGGGTTGCAAGTGACTATCGAGCAGGTAAATCTGGGTGTTGGAAATCGGACGACCGATGGGAGGACGCTGGGGCCAGTTACTTGGAGATTGGGGTAGATCGAAAATGGTCACAACATGGGTTTCTGATGGCCCGTACTCATTGTGCAAGGTGCAGGTTTTGAGCTGGGTAAATAAATTTGCGATCGCCTGAGTAATCTGGAGTTGTTCGGAACCCGCAATAACGTACCGTAACTGGGTAGGAAACTGCTTGTGTAGAAAAAACCCCTCAGCTAGCTGATGTAGAGCTGGAGCTGGAATGAACACTCTGTTGATGGCGTTATTAGCAATAAAACGGGATAATCCAACTGCATCTCGCCGCAATGCCTCCGGAATCATCACCAGCACTCCACCAGAAAGCCAGGTCGAAAACATTTCTTGGAAGGAAACATCAAAGCTTAAAGAGGCTAATTGCAAGGTTCTCATGCCTTCCGCCAGTTCATAGTGACCCAACTGCCACGCCAATAAATTTAGGAGTGGACGCTCAGTCATGGCAATACCTTTGGGCTTGCCGGTGGAACCAGATGTATAAGTGACATAAACAAGGTTGTCAGCCGTCGCTGTTTTACCCAGATTCTCCTCGCTCTCTCTAGCAATTGTTGTCCAATCTACATCCAAGCAGACAACCTTGGCGTTGTGTTGGGGGAGAGCCTTAATGAGGTGCTGTTGAGTCAGTAGCACAGGAGCTTGGGTGTCCTCCAGCATCAACGTTAAGCGCTCTGGAGGATAGGTAGGGTCTAAGGACAAGTAAGCTCCGCCAGCTTTGAGAATACCGAGGATTCCTACAACCATTTCTAAGGAACGCTCTACGCAAATCCCTACCAATACTTCTGACTTTACACCTAATTTTTTCAGGTGGTGTGCGAGTTGGTTGGCACGGCAATTGAGTTCCCGATACGTCAATTGCTGCTCTTCAAAAACGACCGCTACAGCATCAGGCGTCTTCAAAGACTGCACCTCAAGCTGTTCGTGGATGCAGGAATCCTGAGGATAATCGGTTTGCGTATTATTCCACTCCACTAATAACTGATGGCGCTCGGTTTCGGTTAGCAGGGATAAGTGACTGATAGGCTGTTGTGGATTCGCCACAATTCCTGCCAGCAAGACTTGGTAATGCCTCACTAGGCGGGTAATGGTCGCAGCATTAAATAAACTGCTGTCATATAAAACCTCACCCTTGAGTCGGTCTGAGTCTTGCCAAAGATAGACCTTCAAATCCAGCTTAACGTTCTCAAAATCTAACGTTGACTCGCTTGAGAGTACACCTTCTAGCTGACCAATTTCTCTCGACTCCTTTAACAACACCAACCCAATTTGAACGAGCAGATTTTGGCTGAATTCTGCCTCTGGTTGTAGTTCTTTCACCCGATTCTCGAAGGACAAATCCTCCTGAGCATCAGTCTCTAATGTCACCTGCCAGACTCGCTTTAGCAGTTCCTCAAAGGTAGGATTGCCTGAAAGATCGGTACGCAGTACTAAAGTATTTTGTAATTTATTTTTAGATTGACGATCGCTTGCAACGAGGGAGCAAACTAAAATATCCTCCTGACCCGTGTAACGGTAGAGTAAGCTGGCGAACGCTGCTAGTAGGGTTATAAAGAGTGTTACCTCTGACGTTTGGCTGAAAATCCTGATTTCTTGAGTCAGATTAGGGTTGAGTTCAAACAGCTCGGTGCTGCACTTAAAGGCTGGAGATGCTGAGCGCGGTCGGTCGGCGAGGAGTTCGATTAAACGTGGCGGTTGCTTCATCGTCTGCATTCCTTATTTGCATTGGTCTTGCACCTTTTGTTTCCCACTTTTGTTAGTCAACCAGACCTTGATACAGGGCAATCGCACCCCTCTGTCTTTAGCCGCCTGAACCTCATCTTCTAAAAACTAAAGCTGGTTTTAATGACCCCAACAACCACATCCGGGTTACGTTCATCGTGGTTCGGGGCTGTTAACCAGAAGATACCGGGAGTAATGGTAATCTTGTCGTTAATCCGATGAGTGTAAAAGGCTTCGATGTGAAACCCTACATCGCGATCATTGCGCTGTCCAGGGGGTAAACCAATTGCCTGTGCTAGCGCCGGATTGCTAGTACCCGTCAGTCTCGGTTGCATACCAAAGACGATGCCACCTAAATTTCCCTTTTTGCCTAAGTCAGGAAAAGATAAAAGGAAGCGATAGTCCCATACCTGAGCATCTCCCTTAGTACCAGCGCCCAATGCACGAGCATTGATCAAGCCAGCAGAGGCACCAAACCCAAAACCAGGCGACACTTGATAGAAGAGTCCAGGAACATATACATTGCCTACGACTGAACCTGCCCCTTGCACTTGGGCAGCGTTACTCCCGGAGAGCGTATCAACCCCAGACTCAGGAGAGTAAAGGTGGATATAAGTCATAGAAAACGCGAGCGAACCGAAATCGAAGACCGAGCGGACAGAAGTACTATAACCGCCATTAAGTAGTCCCACCTCCGGATTGTTGGTTCTATTTTGCCCTCCAGCGGAGATATCAAGGTTGAGCCACGGAGTAGCCTGCCATTGCACACTAATCCCTGTCTGCTGGTTAATCGGGAAAAGTATGGGTTGAATTGAACCAAAGTACGATATGGCCCCTGTCGTTGGATTGCTAAACGGGCCGATGGGTTCGGTGAGAAACCTGTTGCTGACAAATGCATCCAGCGAAACCAACACGTTGTCACCTACTGGGAAGCGGTATTGCAATCCAGCGAGTCCAAGGTCATTATTTCCCGTGATACCGGAGGCGAGAAAACGAGTTTCATCAGTGGCACCACTCAAACGACCCTGGGGAAATTCCGTAGCGGTGTTAAACCGTCGTAAATTTATGGCTTGCAGAACAGCTCTTAGGCGGTCTTTACCCGTAAAGCTGGTATCCAAGGTGAGGCGGACGCGATCGCCGAGGGTAGGGTTATTCGCAGAGCCTGCATTTTCTCCAAAGGCATCACCCAGATAAGTTAACACCTGACCCCTCAGCGTAGTGGTCGTGGAAAACTGCCGTTGCTCTAGTGTTTGAGTGCGGGCCTCCAGAGCATCTATGCGAGTTCCTAGTTCAGTCAGTTCAGCACCAAAATTCTCTTGCAACCTTTGCAGTTGGGCTAAGTCTTCTTGAGTAACGCTATCTGGCGAGGCAGCAACCTGTTCTTGTATCCGAGCCAAACATAGATTTAACCCCGCCGCAAACTCGTAGCGAGTCATCGCTCGTAGCCCTTGATAAATGCCGTCTGGATACCCTTCTATACAACCATACCGCTCTACCAAAGACTGCAATGCCTCAAATGC
>DATNQL010000179.1:0-3411 GCA_036704025.1 Stenomitos sp. | reverse complement strand
GCAAATTGCAGTGCTTTATTCATGAGTAGTTCAGAAGACAAACAGCTAAAGTACAAATACTAGCTGCACCCATACTCTAAACCGTATAACGGCTAGCGTTACCGACTGCAAGAATCTTGAAACGGAGACAGAAAGCATGTCAGTCAGTCCGGTACACGCGGTTTTGATGACGCGACTACTCTAACATGCATCAATCCTCACCGGATTTCTTGCTGCTCCAAAAAAGTTGAAGCGCTGACTCATCAAAAATGTAAGCTGATTCACTATCTCCGATCACCCGTTTACCGAGCCGAGGAAATACACCGATATCCAAGCGTCCTGCTTCTCCACCGATCAGGTATACAAGGTCTTCGTTGAATGGATTGCGAAGATGATGCGGTTGTTGAGGTAACCTAAACCCCATGAAGTCTCCTGATTCAACTTCGTATTCCATATCTCCGATCTCCGCAATTCCCCGACCTGACAAGATGTAAACCCATTCTTCTTCGTTCTGGTGAGCGTGATAGATGAAAGATTCCTTCCCTGGTGGGACACGGGCAATCGTCACACCAATACGTTGAAGACCAACAGTGCGCCCAAGAAAACGTAAATAGATTTCCGAATTTGGATTGAGCGGGTGGTGAAACTCAAGCGCATCCATTGAATTAATATCTGACGCTTTCAATAGAGAATGTTGTTCATCAGTCACATTGATGTCCTCCTATCAAGCTTTCCAGCAGTCTAACATTGCAAAGAAGATAGCTTTACCACATCTACCGATAACTAAACCCTAGCTACTTCGCTAACTGCTCCACAAATGCCGTATGTTCTGGTGTAGCCAACCCTTCCTGCAACACACCCAACACTCGCCCCATATTCCCAGTCAATAAGTCATTCGCTGCTAACCACAAACCTGGAAAGACTTGACTCCGAATCACCCCATTCTCATCCACAGGTAGTGAAACATACTCCCCCTCCTGTAAATAAAACCAGTCTAGTCTTTGTTCAAACACTTGCCAAACAATATACTCTCTAATCCCATTGCGACGATAAGCTCGTTTTTTATCACCTAAATCGATCGCTGCACTACTCGCTGCAATCTCTGCCACCAACTCCGGTGCTCCCTCTATATAATCATCCTCACTCAACCGCGCCTGCCCTCCAGCTTGTTCCTCAATCATCAGCACCGCGTCGGGTTGGGGTTCATTGTCCAAATCTAAACGAACGGTGGGTTCAATCCCCAGCTCAATACCAGGTGTTGCAACCTTGTAATTACCCAACCAAATAATCAAATTTCCGTGAGGTTGACCATGACTTCTAAAACGCAATGCAGCAGGCACGTAGACAACTCCTTCAATTAGTTCAGCCTTCCTGAGATGGGGCATGGCATTGTAGCGACGCTCAAATTGGTAGCGATTTAGGCGATCGCCACTTTCGAGCGGTGGAATTGGCAGGGGTTTTTGTTGAGGAGGCGTTTTAACCATTGCTGGTAGTGGGTTCGGGTTTCTTGCCGGGTCATCCTCCGATCATATCCAATGACTCATCCTTATCCTCACGAACAGTTCCAGTTTAAAATCCCGGCACTCGTATCCTGAATGCCGGGAAAGATTTAAGTCGCTGAGCCTATATTTAGAGATTTACTAGTTTCCGCAGAATCAATCTAATGCTGTGAGGTTTTTCCACTAAACTACCCCCGCATACTTAGAGCAGGGAGCGGGATTTGAACCCGCGTCTCGCAACGCTTGTTCCACAGAGAATCATACAGGGAGCGATTTTCAAGATGAGCTTGGAGCAATAGCTTGAGCTTTATTCTGAGCTTAATGCGAAGAAGGTGGCTTTACCATTTGCCTACCCCCAGATAGTCTAGGGGGCAGGAGTCGAACCTGCAAATACCCTACTCGCTAAAAATGAACTTGTACTCCAAATCCAGTGTAGTTTAATCTTCAAATAAATAGCCAAAAATTGCCTTGGCAACTTGCCGCTGCTGCACTTCCCTGCCATTGGCTTCTTCTCTCGCTTGAATCACGGCTTTTTGCAACATATCTACTCTACGCAGCATTATATTCACTCGCTCTTGAGGAAGTGCCCCTGAAAACTCAATCAAACTCCAAGTTCCTTCCACAACGTCTTTAGAAACTTCTTTGATTTGAGCGGGGTGATGTTCCGTTGCTTCATAGGCAACGACAAAATCAGTAATTTTCTTGGTTTTCACCGTTTCTTTGGGACTGGTGACGTAGCATCCTCGATTGGGGTCATGCAACCAGTCTTTGTCAATCGAAAGCACGGGGAGTGAAGCAATGAACGTCTTCATATCCTGAAGCTGCTTTTCGAGAAATAATAAATAGGAAACAGGAACATCTGCAAGAATAGTTCGTCCATCTATTGTTACAGATGCTTTAGCTTCGGTGTTAGCGTAGTCCTGAGTAGCTGCTAGGTCTAAAAATTCAGAGCAAGATTGCACAAACTTTTCGATCAAATCCTCAGCCTTCAGCGTCAGTTTTTGCGCTTCCGGAGGATAGACAAATCCATCCTCTTCTCGAGACTGATACGTTCTGCTCAATCCTTGAAACAATGTACTCTTCTGAGAGAGTTGCGACACCTCAGTTTTGCCCTTGTTGGCATTGGCTTTAACAGATTGCAACACAGCGATCAACTGATTGAGCTTCATATAACTACCAAAATTGGTCAATTCAATTATTGCCTAGCTGATAAAGCCAACGTCTGACTTGGTACAGAAAACAGATTGGAACGTGTCGCTTACAGATAACCACAGGTTACACTGAATAAACGTCCCAAGCTGTCCGATGCATGAGAAACCCATGCATATCCTGTTCGTTGAAGATGAAGCAAAAATTGCCAACTTCGTCCGCGCTGGGTTGAAGGAACAGGGATTTGTGGTCGATTACTGCGACAACGGAGACGAGGGCTATACTCGCGCCTTAGACAATGAGTATGATGCGCTCGTGCTTGACATCATGGTGCCGGGAAAGGATGGGTTGTCCATCCTGAAAAACCTGCGCCGGAAAGGACAGAATGTGCCAGTAATTTTGCTGACTGCCCGGAATGAATTGGACGACCGACTTGAGGGTCTAAACTTAGGTGCCGACGATTATATAGCGAAACCCTTTTTTGTTGAAGAACTTGTTGCTCGCATCCATGCCGTGGTACGTCGGAGTGCAGGCGATCGCCAAAATCTCGTCTGCGTTGGCCCGATCAAGCTCGATCGCATTACGCGAGAAGTCACTTGCAATCAGCATATTGTAGAACTCACCACCCGCGAGTTCAATCTTTTGGAATATCTGATGCGATCGCCTGGACGAGTCTTCACCCGCACGCAAATCCTGGAACACATCTGGGGCTATGATTTCAATCCCAATACCAATGTTGTTGATGTCTGTATTCAACGACTTCGCAAAAAAATTGATCAAATGG
>DATNQL010000178.1:0-4660 GCA_036704025.1 Stenomitos sp. | reverse complement strand
AAGCCAAACTTAATCGAACGAATTGTTATCCCTTTCCAAGAATGGACACCTTGGCGAAAAATCTTTTCTTCAACTTCTGCCCAAAACGGAAAAGCTAAAATAAAAATTATCCAAACAGGGATCATGAAAATCCATCGATAGTCAAAACTACTTCCCTGAATCTCACTCACTTTTTGACCCACTTGAGAGGCGGTATTGAAGGGTTGTAATGCTACATTTCCTGAATTTCCGAAAATTAAAGAACCCCACCCCCACCTGAGGAATTCCGGAACATGGAGATAAACGACGATGCCTAAAGTGATAGTGATAACAACAATGATAAAGGCACGAAAATAACTTAAAATACCACTTTTAAAGTAAATATTTATAACAAAGCTGAGTTTCGCTCGATTCCCCCACAATTCACAAGCCATCAAAATAAAAATAGCGATTGAAAATACGATAGGTAAAGCTTTGCTGAGTATTGCACTCCACCCCATACTGCTTCCATAAAAAGACACCAAAATTGAGGCCAGGACAAATAATAAACAGTACTTTAAGGGGGTATAAACAATAATTCTAAAGGCCAAAATCGCTGTATTCTTGATTTTATCTCCCATTAATTTAATTTCAGCTCCTTGCACTTTGGGTCTTCATCGTGACTCAATTTCACAGGCTCTATCCGCCGTTGGACGAACGTTCCTGTACTTCGTTCTCACAAACGACAGTCCTTTAAGAGTCTCGCTCCCGGCTCATGAGAGAATAACCTTCGGATAGTAAATTAATTAGTGCGGCGTTGGGGTATATTCAACCTCACGCTATCGTAACCCATAAACCTTGGGTGTGACCTCAAAGGAGTTTTTGTCATGACCGGAGAAATTGACCCCGTTACAGTGATGAAGCAGGAAGTTGGCAAAGCGGCTGCCGCTCTTGTAAAGTCAGGTACGATTGTTGGGTTAGGTACAGGTTCAACCACAGCCTATGCCATCGAGTATTTGGGAAATCGCCTCAAATCGGGTGAACTCAAAGACATCATCGGCATTCCCACATCCTTCCAAGCAGAAGTCTTAGCGAAAAAGTATGGGATTCCTTTAACCACACTCGATGCTGTTGATCACATTGATATTGCCATTGATGGTGCGGATGAAGTCGATCCGCAGAAAAATTTGATCAAAGGCGGCGGTGCGGCTCATACTCGTGAGAAAGTAGTTGATGCTTTGGCTGAGCAATTTATTGTTGTCGTGGATGGAAATAAATTAGTGGACCGCTTAGGTTCTACTTTCCTGTTGCCTGTAGAGGTGATTCCCATGGCCATTACGCCGGTGATGCGGGCAATTGAAAAGCTAGGTGGAAAGCCGGAGCTACGCATGGGTGTAAAAAAAGCAGGCCCCGTGATTACTGACCAAGGCAACATGGTGATTGACGTAAAATTTGACTCCATTGATAATCCTGCTGAACTGGAAAAGACCTTGAATAATATTCCAGGTGTCTTGGAAAATGGCTTATTTGTTGGTGTTGCCGATAAAGTTTTGATTGGCGAAGTTAAAGATGGTCAGCCCATTGTTCGGGAAATGTAAAATCGCTAATTGTTAGGGCATTGATTACTATTAGCGGCTCAGCGAGGGTCGCTACGCGAGCACGTTAGCGAAGCGTCAGCCTAGCGTCCCGAAGGGAAGCATAACCCAAGGGCAAACTTCTGAAACCATCGCCAACTTAATTGCCTTTCTTTTTCAGGGGAACCATCTTTCATCAGTCGTTAGTCATTAGCCATACTAGTAATGGGTGACTGGTGACTATTGACTGAGAATTAATTGATTCCGAGAGAATTTTATGGTGATGCAATATCGAAGATTTGGGCGAACCCAATTACAAATGCCCGTCTTTTCTTGTGGTGGCATGAGATACCAATATAGCTGGAAAGATCGACCGATGTGGCGAGTTCGTCGGCGTAGTCAGCGAAATTTGGAAGCGATTGTTCATCGGTCTCTAGAAGTTGGGATTAATCACTTTGAAACCGCTCGTGCTTATGGTACATCTGATCTGCAATTAGGACGAATTCTGAAGAGGCTTCCGCGTGAACAAATCATTGTCCAGACTAAAGTGATGCTGGAATGCACTCCGAAAGAATTTCGGCGTGAGTTTGACAAATCCTTAGCGAATCTCAAGCTAGACTATGTTGACTTGCTAGGGCTGCACGGTATTAATACACACTGGCTGCTTCACGATACCATCCGCCCTGGTGGCTTTTTGGATGTAGCACGGCAGCTACAAGAGCAAGGAAAAGTCAGATTCGTAGGCTTTTCTACTCATGGCCCCACGGATGTGATTGTTAAGGCCATAGAAACGAACCAATTCGATTATGTGAACCTGCACTGGTACTACATTAACCAGTCTAACTGGCCTGCGATCGAGGCAGCGAGCCGCCACGACATGGGCGTTTTTATTATCAGCCCTACAGACAAAGGGGGAATGTTACAAAAACCACCCCAGAAGTTAGTCGATTTGTGTGCCCCTCTGAGTCCGATGGTGTTTAACGATTTATTTTGTCTGTCCCATCCTCAAGTGAATACTTTGAGTATAGGAGCATTCAATCCAACGGATTTTGATGAACATCTGAAGGCGGTGGAATGGCTGGATAGAGCTGATGAACTCTTATCACCTATTCTCGTGCGTTTGGAACAAGAAGCGATCGCAGTTTTGGGAGAAGAGTGGGTCAAAACATGGCAGATTGGTTTACCCACCCATGAAGAAACGCCAGGACTGGTGAACATTCCCGCGATTTTGTGGCTAAGAAATCTCGCTCTGGCCTACGATATGGTGGAATATGCTAAAGGGCGTTATAACCTGTTAGATGGTGCCAGTCACTGGTTCCCTGGTAGCAGAGCAGACCGAGTCAGAGAATTAGACTTACGATATTGTTTACGTCATAGCCCTCATGCGGACAAAATCCCCGCCTTGCTGGAAGATGCCCATCAACTTTTAGGGGGTGAAAAAATTAAGCGTTTATCCCAACAATAATCGTCTTGGTTGTTACGATTGTATCTGAATTCTAGATGAGGATTCAATCATCTCTTCAAGGGCAATCGTTTTCCTTGTTCGCCTTATTTTTTTTGAGGTAACTCTTTGAGCGATGCACAAGAACGTAAGTAAATGCAGTGACGGATACTTTTACTGATGGGTGTCGTGAACCCTTCAACAGATTCAATGATCCCACCTAATTTGTCCAGAATGGGCTTAAGAGATTCTGTTTCTTCGTCTGTCCAATGACCTCGATAGAGAATGGCTAAACCCCCTGGTTTTAAAAAAGGTAGGGCATACTCAACACACAATGGAGCTGGTGCAACGGCTCTGAGGAGAGCAATATCATAGGTTTGTTGATGTTGACGCTGATGAGTTAGTACTTCAGCTCTACCGATTAAAGTCGTAATATTTTGAATACCTAACTGGGTGATTAAGCTATCCAGAAAGGTAATTTTTTTACGGGTGGAATCGAGTAATGTAACTGAATGATGAGGAAAGGCGATCGCTATGGGTATTCCAGGGAATCCAGCGCCTGTTCCGATATCAATCAGCTTCAAAGATAGTGGCTGCATTTCACAGCTTTCTTCTAAATCTTGTAAGGGTGACATCGGTGTCGCCCTTACGAATCCTGACTCCTGATTCCACACTCCCCGCAAAGAATCCCACAAATGTTTCTCCCAGAAATCAATCGGTTCAGTAATTCGGGTTAAATTCAACCGTTGATTTCCGTCTAAAATGCCTTCATAAAATTTTTGAAATAGCTTCTGCTGTTCGTCCGTTGGCTGCCAGCCTAAAGTTAGCTGCCAGGTATCTACCATCTGAGGTAATATCAATGTCTCACTTGCGCTCATCGATTGAATTCGTTGAAGTACTTCGTTAATCGTCTGTATTCTTTGATGAAGAGTCAAACAGTTGAACCTGAAAAAGCCTCAACTTTTCAGCTTGTCAACTTTAGTCGGTTAACACCCTTAATCCTGAAACAGGCTTTTATTCAGGGAATCAACCGGACTTCATAAAATCGATCAGAAATAGCTTCAAGTGACTAGTTGTGGTGTAGTACTTCTAGGCTTGAGAGTCCCTGGATCAACTTCTTGCAATTCCCCGTGATTCAGCGTCCAGCAGTGATCAGAAATTTGCAATAATTCACCGGCATCGTGAGTCACCACCAAGAGTGTCCAATGAGCTTTAAGCTTTGCCAGGAGACTCACAAGCTGTCGTCGCATCGACCAATCTAGACCGGCTGTCGGTTCATCCAACATGAGAATATGGGGTTGGCGAATCAACTGCACGGCTAAGGCAAGGCGTCGCTGCTGTCCTCCACTTAAGGCATGGGGTGAAGTGTGTAAGGATAAATCAGCCAGTCCAACTTCTCCCAGCGCTTCATAAACCCTTTCTGACCCCAGCTCCGGATGTCCTAGCCGCAGTTCCTCTAGGATTGTACTACCACAAAAATGCCGTTCAGGAAATTGAAAGACTAGCCCTCCGAGCTGTTGCAAATGTTCCGGCGTCAGTTCCTGCTCTCGCCAGAAAACACCCCCTGTGGTTTGTTGTGCTAACCCTGCCAAAATTTCCAACAATGTGCTTTTACCTGAGCCGCTAGGACCGATGACCAGTCCTAGTTGCTGAGGTGCCAGTTGTAGATTCAGCGATTTTAAGATGG
>DATNQL010000177.1:0-10430 GCA_036704025.1 Stenomitos sp. | reverse complement strand
ACTCGGAGTGCATCAGTCAAAACCGGGTGGTCTAACTGAACGGCTGGTGCCAGTTGGGTAACTTCTGTATGGAAAGGGATTTATGGCGTGGCGCGATGCTTGACCCAAACTACCGGCGTGACACAGATTCAATAGTGCATTATGATTTTTTCCTAAAAACAATACATAGCCTAAATTGCGCCATTTTGCTCTTGCACCATTTAGTCTTGCCAGACTACCGCAATTCTTCTCAACCGAGCCGTATGGGTTCTCAAGAGTTGCAGACATCACCATTACGGGCACAATAACATCGTGCCCCTACGAAAGACCTGTATTGCACCCAATTGAAAATCGCTATCGGTGCTAAGCTGATGTGCAGCTAAATTGCCATCAGGGGTGTGGGGTGTGGGGTGTGGAAATATGCTTTCTTAAATGCGTCACAGCTTAGTACTTGAAATTGATATAGGTTTCGACTTTATGCTCTGGCAACTGATCCACCACCTGACACCGCAGTAATTGCTGCGTCTGCTCCGGTAGGCTCTCATAATAATCTCGCGGGACTGTTAAATCCACTTTCGCCGTGTGCAGCCAGTGCATAACATAGCCCATGACAACCATTGGTCTGGGTTTGCTTGTCCTGTTTGGTGAGCCTCGATGCAGCGCCAGTGGCGTTCTAATCGCCACATCTCCCGGCTTCATGTAAAAAGAGTCTATGGGAATCTCACCACTGGCAACCTTTGCCAGCCCCTCTTCACGCGGCAAGACGTGCGTCCCACGAGCCATCTGGAACGGGCCATTCTCTTCCGTGACTTCAACCAGCGGGAAGTTGACCGCTAGGGCGTAGAGTGGAGTTACAATCTGATCCGAGAAGAGCGGGCGATAGTCTCGGTGCATTTCCTGATAATCCGAACCCTGCACCGGAATATCGGCTCCTAACTGCACCATCTTGTATTCTTGAGCAAACACGCGATCTAGAACGCCCAGAATCACCGGATTGGCAAACACATTCACATCCGCGAACGGGGGAACCCAAGGAAACGTCAGATAGTAGCGGGATTGTTCGCGGGGAGCTAGACCACCGGGTCGGTTTTGGCGGTCTCGAAATAATGTATCAAAAGCTTGTGCCCACTCCTCAATCAGCCTCGGATCAAAAAGTCCGCGAATCACACAAATGCCGTCTCGATTTAGTTCCTGTGCGAACCGATCCAGGTCACTTGCTGTAAATTTAACTGTCTCTATGCTTTGAATCATTTTGGTGTACTTTCTAACCAGTCTCGTTAGAAAAGTAATCTACTATACTATTGTAATTTTTCCTTGAGGTAGATGCTGCTATAGCAGCAAATGTTAATAGGAAAAGATGACTGGATGACAATCGATACAACAGCCAGGGCGAGAGTGTGATGTAATGTCTAGTCTTCTAGATTTTTTTCTAACTATCACCCTGATGGTTGAAGCCATCGTGGTAACAACTTTGGCTTACTAGAAGTGAGACCTGGGGAAAGTTATCAAACAGCTTTCCAGCTCCCGTGAGGTTTTTATGAACATTAAAGTAGTTTTACTTTCCACACTGATTGGGACAACTGGCTTAACGGTTCCGGTGATGGCTCAAATCCGTAACCCTTCTCAAGACTTTTTTGATCGGGGACGGGAGCAATTGGAAAGAGAAATTCAGGTGCTTCAAGGAGAATCTATCAACCTGGGGGTCAACCTTGAGAAACAACCCTCGGAACCGATACTTGATACCAGTCCTATTCCCATCCCCTCTCCTGGCGAGACGCCAAATGAGGTGGAAACTCCGACTCAGCAACCAAATCAGGTAGACCATCCGGAGCAGAAAATTCAAAATTAATCAGACTCAGTTGTCAAGCATTTATCTACTACCCCGGGAAGACCCCCGCTACAATCTTCGATTTAGCGGGGGAGGATGTCACTGGGCTGTGATGCCACATGCTGTAGAGAATGGATGAATTTGGTATTAGCGAAATCAATTCTCAATCCTCTCTTGAAAGAAGGAGTAAGGAATGGGGCATGAGTCTTTCACTGTTGGTTTATGGTGAGCGTCAGCTCATGAGAGTCTTCCTTGTAAGTTCCTATGACGCAAATTGTCGAACACTCTCCGAATCAATTGCTTCTTTGCCAGAGTCAGCTTTCCTTTAGTCGTTTGTTCCGGGATTTTTTTCTGCTTGGGATAGGCGTTGGAGTTCTTCTGTGGAGCGG
Source organism: Stenomitos sp. (assembly GCA_036704025.1). Taxonomy (GTDB): domain Bacteria; phylum Cyanobacteriota; class Cyanobacteriia; order Cyanobacteriales; family Coleofasciculaceae; genus Allocoleopsis. Next base: position 8,234 of record DATNQL010000177.1, on the reverse strand, counting down.
CCCTGCAAGATTGAACTGCCAACGGGTGGAACAAGCACGGGTTACATGTGTGTTAAGCAAACCGGGCTGGTTGGGGTTGGGGATATGGCGGAACGAACCCATTCATCATTTGCAGGGTGTAACGTTGACCAGCCATGTGGATGATGGCGTGTTTTACGAGGTTCTGTTACAAACGAGTGAAGGTGAAGTTCCTTTAAGGCCATATAAAACCTCCGGGCTGGATAATACACAGGAGAGTGTTGATGCGATCAACACCTTCCTGAAAGACTCTAGAGTAACTCGCTTAAGTATTGCACAGGTGGACTGGTTGCAGTGGTTTGGGTTGGTTCCTGGCATGTTTTTCTGCCTTGGGGGAATGCAAGCGCTGTATGTCAGCCTTTTCAGTATCCGAGCCAAATTGATCGAGTCCTATTGCATTGACCAGACCCAGAACCAACTAACTTACGAATATGGGAGTCTGTGGAGACGACATCAGGAACATTATGCTTTTTCCGATATTCATCGGATTGTTTTAGATGTAGATACTTGGGCAAAGGCGCGCCTCTTTGTAGAAATGCGATCGGGCGAGTTACTCTGTTTGAGTGGACAGGTTCGCCCCTCTGAGAAGTCTCCCTGGGAGGGAGCCGAGTGGCAACAAGTACAGCCCATAGCGGATGATGTTAGTCTTCGAGTTCAACGTCCCTGGCAATTGGCGCTGGGATTTGGACAAACTTGGATTGAAAAATATGTGGCTCAAAATCACTATGCAAAATTGCTTTTCAAGTGGCTCAAAGCTAACCTTAAATCCTTTCCAATTTGGGTCTTCGATCAGTCATCTCATTCTGCCATTTGCCAAGACGGTCAAACGGTCGAGACTTACATGCTGAGGGATATTGTTGATGTTCAGGTGACTCTTAGTAAAAGACTAGTGCCAAAAGAAGACGGTGATGGTGACCAATTCTACGATGTAAACTATCAGATCACTTTAGTGCTGACTTCCGGAAAACCGCTTCCAATTCAGCAATTTTATAGTCGCGAGTACAACTGGGAACCCGACATGGGCAAGCAGGCAACTGCACAGACTCAGGCAGAAGAGACAGCTAAACATATTCGCGGCTATATTCGCAAAGAACAGCTATAGCCAATTGCCCACTAAAACATAAGGTGCCCAAATTTCTGGCTTTTGTTGGTAGCGGCTATTCTTTAATAGGGCGACTTGAGCACGGCGCAGAGCTTCCGCTTTGCTAATCATAGGATTGGTTAATTCCTGATAAAAACGAGTCATCAGTTCTGCGGTTCCCTCATCACTCACCAGCCACAGTGTTGCCAATGTACTGCGTGCTCCGGCTCTAACGGCGACTCCTGCTAATCCGAGTGCGGCGCGTTTATCTCCGGCTGCTGTTTGGCAAGCGCTGAGAACTAACAGCTCAATGGGATTTCTGCCAATTTCTTCTCTGGAGCGCAGCAAGTTGTTGAGCTGATTGACGTTCAGGCGGTCATCCCAAGTCAGAATAAAGGTGTCTTTTTCATTCGAGCTGAACTGCCCGTGGGTAGCTAGGTGAACCACTGGGAAGGGAATCGAGTTGATTTCCTTTTGAATGGTAGCGGTGGTGAAGTCCTGATTGAGCAGTAGCTGACCGGCGACATTCGACTGAATGGTTTCCAATTCTTGCTTCACAAAGGGAAGGGCAGAAAAGACAAGCGGTGTCGTTGAACTGCTCAGGGTGATTTCTCGCCGTTCCGTGAGTCCAGCCTTGAGAGCGCTAATCTTACCCCGTGCTAGAGGTTTGGAATCCACAAGATTGAGTCCTGGCGTGTAGGCGATCGCATATTTCTCAATCAGAAACTCCTTCCCATCGTGCAACACCGCCATGGGCAGATTCAGTAACGGACCATCTAACACAAACACAAGGGTTTTCAGTTCACTCTTCGCCAAGTCTTGCTCTACGGGTTGGATTAACCACTGATAGACTTGTTGAGCTAGGGGTAAGTAATTCTGGGAAGTGGGAGAAGTCTTGCAGGATGTTGGTACAACACCTAATGGACCTCGACATTCTTCTCTCAATACGGCTCCTAACCCACGGCGATTCGGTTCGGTGCCCGTACTCTCTGGTTCTGGTGGTGAAGTCGGCTCTGGTTGGGTTCCTTCCACCTCTCCCCTGGAGATGGGGTTCACACTCGAGGACGCGATCGCTTGACGTAGCTCATTAAAGGTGTTTTCCACCTGTTCCCTAGGCAAAGGCGTGGCATAATGACGCAAGGGAGCATTGGGCAGGGATAAAACGACTTCCAACCGATCTTTTAAAACAATCGGATAGATTACCGCCGCTTTCTGGTCAATTTGGTCAATCTTAATCGGATTACCTGTTAAACAGTCTTCTCGGAAAAAGTTTGCCAGTTCTGCCAATTGCAGGGACTCAATCACGTCACGAGCTTGAGCGAGGTTGTCTGGATTGGCGTCGGATTGCAACAACAACTCAACGAACTCCCGATAGACCGGTTCGACGCTCTCCCGAAAAGAGAACTGGACGTTCGGATTAATACTCACCAAATCACTGCGGAGATCTTTAAGGGTTTTAACCGCAGAATCATAAGCGGCGATCGCTTCTGGGCGATTTCCCTGGGCTTTGAGCAGTCGTCCCAATTGCCATTGCCAGCGATAGGCGATATCGGGTGCGCTAATGGTTTGAGCCAGCACGAGGGCTTCCTCTGTGAGGTTTTTAGCCTCACTCCATTGTCCTGTTTTTTCGTATAAATCACCCAGATTCCCCAGGGCATAAGCCGTAGCGCGTTGATCACCTAAGCTTTTAGCCTGCTCGATTGCTTTTGCCAATAGCTTTGCGGCAGTGTCCCGATCAGAGCTGGATAGTTTGAGCAAACTCTGAGCCAAATTAATCCGAGCGTAAACGGCGGTTCGGCTAGGGGGTAAGGTATCGAGTTGGGACTGAATTTGAGCCGAGAGCGATCGCGCTTCTGGCAATCTTTGTTCTTCGATCAATAAGCTCAGTTGGTTTAATTCGGCTTGTATCCGGAGCGTGGGTGAGGTAGCTTCCGCCGCCGCCTGTTGATAAAGCAACAATGGGTTTGCATTCGTCTGTCGGGATTGCCCCTCGCTACTCGTTGTCCGTTGGGCACGAACGGTGTTCGCTAAACTGAACTGAGCTGCACTCAGATTGGCAGGAGATTGCAAGCGTTGGGCAATTTCTAAACTGAGCTGCAAAACGTTTTCGGACTGCTGAAGATCGCCCACCAATTGCAACACATCACCGAGCGTCCGCAAAGCCACCGTCTTAGTAAGAGAGTCGGGTTGTGCTTTGAGTGTTTGTAGTTGCTCATTGGATATCTGACAATCCTGATTCTCAATTCCTAGGGTGTTCAGTAAGGTTTTACAAGCTCTGGTATAAAACCCCAAACTTTGCAACGCTTGGGCTTGGTTAATCTGGCTTTGTCGTCTTCCGTCTTGATTACCCATTTGAGTATAGGTGGCGGCTGCCTGTTGCCAAGTTTTCAGTGCTTGTTCAACTTGTCCTACGGAAAACTGGATACGACCTTGAATATCCAACGTTTGGGCGAGAACCTGCAATCGTTCGGTGGCTCGATTTTGAGGTGTCTTACTGAGAGTTTCCCCCGATTGCAATAGGTTGAGACTTTCGGTTAGGGCTTGTTGTGCCTCAGACCAGGAGCCAAGTTGCTGATAAGCTAAGGCCAGATTACTCAAAGTCATGGATTCTTTGAGTTTGTCTCCCTGAGTTTTGAAAGCCTCTCTTGCCTGTTGCAAAACAGCGACGGCTTCGGAAAATTTGCCAGCTTCATAGAGGGATTTACCCTGTTCTACCAAGGTTGTGGGATTGGGTGAATTCTGGACAATTGTTATTCCCGCAGGCGTCTGAGCGGAAACCGATGGTGTCGTGGCTCCCCAAAACCCGGCAAACCCTTGAGTCAGGCAAAATGCACCGATAAACAATAAGCAGAAGAGTTGGAGGTTGAATCTTGGGACAATGGACTTCAACCAGCCAACCTGCAATCGGCAACGCCTTAAAAGATGAAAGGAGTCGCGACGATGGAAAAATAAAAACCGTTTTCTTGCCATGTTCTCTTATTTGAAGAAACTGACACGAGTGGAATGCCGTAATCAAAACGAGCTGTCAGGCGATCGCTAATCTGTAACTGTAAACCTAAACCCACCGAAGCGAGAAAGCTAGGGTCTGGATCTTCTCTGCCTTCTCGGTTCCAAGCTTTGCCCACATCCACAAATGGAGCCAGTTGGACTAACAGTTCCCACTTGGGTATCCGCAGAACGGGTACCCGCACCTCCGCCGAAGCCAACGCGCCATTATCCGTCAACAGGACATCCTGACGATAACCCCGGATAGTCTGTTGCCCCCCTAAACCAATTTGCTCTAAGGGGACAAGCGCTCTATCCGCAATTTGCATGTCGCCCCGAATCAGGAGTAAGGTTTCCGGTGCTAGCAGGCGTACCCACTGAGCCTGCCCTCGCCAGGAAAAAAAGCGACTGTCGGGGGGATTGGCGTTAATTGTAGAGTTGAAGGTGTTGAGTCCTACACTAAACTGAGAGCGGGCAGCAATCACTTCACGACTATTGCGTTTCGTCCATTCTTGAAAAAACCGCAGGGCGGAAATGCGGGTACGTCCATCGTCATCGGCTCCTAAGGAGAGGGGGAAGGGAATCTCTAAAACAGAGGTTTCACTTTCCTGGCGCGAAGCCGTGACACCCACTGCAAATTCCTCGGAGGGGGTTTGCATCAGTGGTTGACGTAATGATAATTCGTAGTATCGTGAACTGGCATTAATGTCAAGCCGATCAAAGGGAGATTCAATCACATTGCTGGAAGTGGTGCCGTAACTGAATCTGAGAGTGCCGTTGCGGGCATTAATCGGCAAGGTATAACTGAGATCTACACCATTACTGCCATCGGTATTGCTATAGCCCAGACTCAGATTATCTCCGGCTCCGGATAAGTTGGCTTGGTTGATTTGCACTCGGCGGTTGAAGCTGCCCACGCTCGGTGCTCGGTTATTATCCAATAAGATTTGAGCGTTGAAGGTTTTTGCCTCCGTCACCCTCACTTCCAGTACGCTCGATCCAGCTTGCGTGCCTGCCGCGAGTTCGGCAGAAAGGTTTTGAATCAGCGGATTGAGTTGCAAAAGTTGCAGGGCTTGCAGCAGGCGTTCCCGATTCAGGGGCTTGACTGTGGCGAGGGCAATGCGCGATCGCACATAATCGGGGCTAAGTCGTCGAGTTCCGCTCACGTTAATCGATTCTAAACCCCCTTCCACCACCTGAATGGTAACCACGCCCTCCTGAAGGGTTTGCGGTGGGATCAGTGCCCCTGACGTAATGTAACCCCGTTCAATGTACAACTGGGTGACAGCGGAACGCGCCTGGAATAGTTCCGCAAAGGAAATGTCTCGCCCGGTGAAGGGTTTGGTGACTTTTCTTAATTCGCTGTCACTAATTGCTGTATTGCCTTCAAACTCAAACCGATCCACTCGAATCAAGTCAGGCACTGTTCCTGAACTCGGTTCAGGGGTTTGAGGGCTTGATGGTGAGGGGTTGAGTAACTGTTCTGGAGGCGGGAGTGGAGTAGGAGGGGTTGGTTCCAGGGGTTGTTGAGAAGGGAGTTCTTGTCTCTCTGGCAGTTGAAGACTTGGTATAGGAGAGGGGGAAGGGATGGGTTGGGGCAAGTTAGGAAGTTGTCGCCCTGGATTAGGGGTTTGTGCAATATCACCTAATTGGGCAGTTAGGATGTTCGCTGGGGGATTCACCTCAATGAGGAGTTCGGGAGATTGAAAGATAGAGGAACGCTCTGCCTGTTCCGGTGTAAGAGTGACTCCATCCAGATTTTGATGTTCGTTTCCACCGATGGATGGGGGAACTTGCGCTCGCTCGATTCTATCCGATCCCAAGTTCAACATCGCAACTGTCAAATCTTTGGGGTTAGAGGTTTGGGCACTCATCGCCTCAATTTTCCCACCACCGAGCAACACCAAGAGGCTCAACGGTAAGAGAGAGGGATATCTAAACAGGCGCACTTTACTTAGCATTACACGAAGCCGCAGGTGTCAGTAAGGGATTGTGGGGTGTAACGGTAGGAGATTGGGCGGTGAGAATCACTTCGCCATTTGGCCCGTAGAGCCACCCTTGCGCCTCTACGAGTGTCGGGGTTTTAGACACGTTACTTTCAGCGGGAACTGAGCGAGGGGGATTGGCTGAAGAGTCATCCCTATTGCTATTTTCCACTGGCGGGTCAGTGGTTACCCAATTTGTTTGCATAGATTCATTTTGAAGCGTGTCATTGGGATTCGGGGGCAAACCGCCGCGTCCCGTGATGGTAAATTTGTTGACTACTGTTTCCGAATCTCTACCTAAGGCAGCACAACGCGGAGTAATCTTCTCAGAGACATCGACAGGAAGCTCAGGTAAACTGGTCAACCCTTGAGTAAAGTCAATATTAAGGTTATTGATTTCCACTTCCCCATCGATGCCAAAGGTAGAACTCACCGTGATGTCATTCGTTTGGGCGAAATCCTGTGGGTGGTAATCAATTGAGTAGAGTCCATTAGTTCTAACGCGGATGCTCCCTCCCTTGCCTTTGTATGCTTGAGCGGTGATATTGTTATCGTTAACAGGAACGCCAAAAATGTATCGGGCTTCGATATCCATTTTGCCCCCATTCCCCGCACCTAGAGCTTCCCCTGCGTTGGTAGATATATTGCTATTGCCAAGCAATACTAGAAAGTCTCCTGTCTTTAGTTGAATATCTCCACCCTCACCGTAGGCTGTGATCGCTGAAATTCTTGATTGGTCGCGGAGAAAAATATCTTTGTTGGCTGCAATCGTGATGTTTCCCGCCCTCTGGGTTCCTTGATTGTCCACACTGACTTCAGCCCCATCCCTCAGGAAGACCGATTTAGCCTGAATAGTAATATTACCTCCATTCCCTTCTGCGCCTTCTTGCACCAGGCTGAAGATACCACTTCTAAAGTTACCTCCTGCTTCAATTCCTTCCAGTAAAACCTCTCCCTGAGCGAGCACCTCAATAAATCCCGCATCTCCCTGCCCTGCGGGTACTTGTGTGCCATCAGGTAAGGTTTCCGGACCACGAACAAGGGTTTGTATTTGGGAAGCATTGGTTAAAGACAGTGAACCCGTTTCAATACGGATATAACCGCCCTCACCAGTACCTCCAGATTCTACAGTACTGAAGATACTGCTGTTATTAAGAGAAACAGAACCATCATTTGATTGCAGACCCACATATCCCGCATCTCCTGTGCCATAAGTTTGGGTTTCTAGGGTGCTATTGTTCAGATCAATTGAACTCGCCTCAATCTCGATATAACCTCCCTCCCCTTCAGCTTCTGCTTGAACAAGACTTTGAATGGTACTGTTGTTTAAAGTAACTTGGTCAGCTTGCAACTGTACATATCCAGCATTTCCCTGCTTAGAAGTGCTGGTAGTCAGGGCAGTGTCGTTAGCTACAGTTAAGTTAGTTAAGACAATTGAGTTATTAGCCTGTATAAATATATTTCCAGCATCTGTATACTCGTCAGTTCCTGAAGTAGAACTGTTATCTGTACTTAGCTTAGAATTATCGATTGTGACTATTTGGGGTGAGAAATCTGCATAGTCTGATTGACCAATAATAATTTGCCCGACATTTCCCGTACTTAAGATACGACTGTTGTTCTCAATAGAGACACGATCGTGGGCACTAATACTTATATCTCCTGCCCAGCCCGATCCACTATTAGTAGTACTAATGGTAGCGTTGTTTAAATTAACGGAACCTTCTTGGGATTCTGTGAGAATAGAACCGTAGGTAGACTTGTTGTCATTTTGACTCTCGCTAGAGATTTTGCTTCCACCTTCAATCGTTGCCTGGTCACGAACTCTAATAGTTATACTTCCCGCAACTCCAGAGCCATTGTTATCTGTGTACAGCCCAGAGTCATTATTGAGGGAAAATGAGCCAGCATCAATCACGATATAGCCAGCATCTCCACTGGAGCCAGCACCTACTTGGCTAAAGATGGCGCTGCCGCCATCGATGGAAACACGATCGCGGACATTAATAATCACATTTCCTGCGTTCCCCTGCCCAGCCGATTTACCATCTTGGGCTTCACGAACTAGGGTTTGGATTTGAGCACTGTCGCTTAAAGAAAGTGAGCCAGTTTCGATCAGTATATTACCCGCATCGCCGATGCCTCCAGGTTCAACATTGTTGAAA
>DATNQL010000176.1:0-2441 GCA_036704025.1 Stenomitos sp. | reverse complement strand
TAGCGCGAATTTAGACCAACCAACGGAAATGAACCCCGCCACTCAAAAAGAATTAGGGGATGTTGAACGAGCCTTAGAAGACTCCATTATGGGAATTGAAGATGCCTCTTAGGGTTTGTGCAACAACAATTTCTACATTTTCAGTAGGGGCGCAGCATGATCAATATAATATTATTTGTTAGCCAAGATGTCCTCTTCGTTCACTGAATTACCCCGAAAGAACGTTAATTTTGTTGAGTGACTTCTACATAAATATGTTCCAATCGTACCGGCTGACGAGAAATAGAGTCGAAGGGAATACCATCGAAACGGGCGATAATTTCTTTCAGTTCCAAATGTTCGGGTAGCCAAAATGTGAGGTCATTCCCATAACGACGGTGAGTGAAGCCAAAGGATTGAGCACGAGCGATCGCTTGTTCTTCTTGAGGGGTTTGCACGACTAACATTTCTTGCGCTGTAATCCGTTGTCGTAACTCCTCCAAACTCCCTTCGGCAACAATTCGCCCTCCTTTGAGAATGCCAATTCTCTGACAAAGGCGTTCCGCTTCATCTAATAAGTGAGTGGTGAGCAGAATCGTTATTCCCTGACTTTTCAAGCGCCGAATCAAGTCCCAAATCTCATAACGTGTCTCAATATCTAAACCTGTCGTCGGTTCATCTAAAATTAATAACTTGGGCTGATGCACTAAAGCCACGGCAATATTCATCCGTCGTTGCATTCCTCCACTCAAAGTTTCGATCGGACTTTTTGCCCGATCTAAGAGGTTAACTGCTGCCAGACTTTTCTCGACTTGTTTCCGCCGTTGTTGTGTCTTTAAACCATAAATTTGAGCATAAAAATTTAAATTTTCTTCACAGCTCAGGGTTTTATAGAGCAAATTTTCTTGAGGGGCGACGCCAACGAACTGTTTTGTGGTCTTAGAGACGGGTTTACCATTAATCTGAATGGTTCCCCGATCAGCTCTCAACAAATTACAAATAATATTAATCGTGGTCGTTTTTCCTGCACCATTTGGCCCTAACAATCCATAAATTTCTCCAGGTTGGATATGTAGCGTTAAATCTTGAAGAACTAGCCGATTTCCATAAGATTTGCTTAATTTCTTGATGTTCAGCACAATGTCAGGTCCACACGAGGGCACAACTGTTATATCATTTCCCTTGAATTAGGCTATGCCGTCCTACATCATTAAGATGAAGACTTTTCCATCTGTGTGATGCACCCTGTGTCACGGCACTTAAACATCAATCGATTGACTGCGTCCCGCCAGGTTGGCAACAACGGCAACTAACTCAGCCGGTTCAACCGGCTTAGAGAGGTGGACTTGAAACCCGGCATCGAGAGTCCGAGTCCGATCCTCCTCTCTCGCGAATGCTGTTAAAGCAACGGCGAGAATGGGAGTGCCCCGATCCACTTCCAGGGTTCTGACTTGACGAATCAGGGAATAGCCATCCTCATCTGGCATACCAATGTCGCTAATCAGAATATCGGGTTGCAATTGGGCGATCGCATGAATCGCTTCCTCAACTGATGTTGCGGTTAGGACTTGCGCCTGACACTGTTCGAGAATAAAAGCAATTAATTCTAAGGTATCAGCACAGTCATCCACCACCACCACCCGCAAGCCATCCAGGGATGGAAAGTTATCCAGAACGACTCTGTACTTTTGGGGTGCCTGCTGTTGCTCGGCATGAATCATCGGTAGCTGCACGATAAAAGTAGCTCCCCTGCCTTCCCCCTGACTCGTGGCATAAATGATGCCGTTATGCATTTCGACTAACTGACGCACGATCGCTAAACCCAGTCCGAGTCCGCCGTGCAGCCTGGTGGTTGTAGCATCTCCTTGGCGAAAGTACTCAAACACATAAGGTAGAAACTCAGGACGAATCCCTTGGCCGGTATCGTTCACAGCGATCTGAGCGTAGGGGCAACCCCCAGACTCGTCTGAAACCTGTTCGAGTCGAACGTCAATACGCCCCCCCTCAGGAGTAAATTTAACGGCATTGGACAGTAAATTCCAGACAATTTGATGCAAACGTTCCGCATCGCCCATGACAGGAGCCAGAGAGGAGTCAAGACGGGACTCAATCTGAATCCCTTTGAGATCGGCGGTGGGACGCACGTTCTCAATGACGGCACTAATCGTATAGTCCAGGTGAACTGGAGCCGGATGAATCCGAATCTTACCTCGGATGATGCGTGAGAGATCGAGAATATCCCCGATCAGTTTTTTCTGGGACTGGGCATTCCGCTCAATCGTCTCTAAGGCTCGATGAGTTGTCACTAGGTTCACAGTTCGGTTCCGCAGGATCGTTACCCAACCGAGGATGGCGTTAAGGGGTGTGCGGAGTTCGTGAGAAACGATCGCGAGAAACTCATCCTTAATGCGATTCGCTTGCAGAGCCTCCTGATAAAGCCGCGCATTATCCATGGCAATAGC
>DATNQL010000175.1:0-3267 GCA_036704025.1 Stenomitos sp. | reverse complement strand
TCAATCGATCGCATTCGGGTCGATTCAACAGCCAGCACCCCAATTAAACATTTAAAATGGCTATGCTGCTTGCTTTGCGGATTCAAAACTTTGCTTTGATTGATCAGCTAGAACTGGAATTCAGTACGGGTCTGACTGTATTGACTGGCGAAACCGGTGCTGGCAAATCCATTATTTTAGATGCGATTGATGTGGCGTTGGGCGGAAAAGTTAGCCAGCGCATTATTCGCACCGGTACAGAACGAGCACTGGTGGAAGCCACCTTTCGAGCCGATGCGGCTCTCGTCGCGTGGTTGAGCGAGCAGGAGATCGATTTGCTCGATGAGGCGGATTTAGTTTGTAGTCGAGAGATTGCGGTCACCCCAGGCAACATTCGTTCGCGATCGCGGGTCAATGGCGTGTTAGTCAATCGCGCTCTGATGGATCGCCTGCGCGAGCGCTTGGTAGAAATTACGGCTCAAGGCCAAACCGTCTCTCTCATGGCTCCCGCTCACCAACGAGGGCTACTCGATCTATATGGGGGTTCCTCCCTACTCCAGCAGCGCGATCAGGTGGCAGCCGCCTACATGGCTTGTCAGGAGGCAGCGCAAGCGCTGGAGAGACGGCGGCAATCCGAACAACAACGCTTGCAACGGCTCGACTGGCTAGAGTATCAAACTCAGGAGCTTAAGGCGGCTAACCTTAGAGAAGCTGACGAACTCGAACAACTCGAACAAGAACGCCAACGCCTGAGCCATGTTGTAGACCTCCAACAGCAGAGTTATCAAGCTTATCAAGCCCTCTACCAAAATGAAAGTGGTACAGCGGCGGCTGATTTGTTGGGAGAAGCGGAAACGACGCTCAATGATATGGTGCGCTTCGATGCTCAGCTACAACCGTTGCTAGATATGGTGAGTGCCGCACTCGCACAGGTGGTGGAAGCGTCCCATCAAATTAATGCCTATGGGGATGGGCTTGAAAGTGACCCAGAGCGTCTCTTATCGGTCGAGGAGCGCATCCAGGCACTTAAACAAATTTGCCGCAAATATGGGCCAACCCTGACGGAGGCGATCGCGCACTATGAGAAACTCCAGGCCGAGCTGGCTGAACTCAGTGGTGAGGGACAATCCCTGGACGACTTAGAAAAAATACATGCTCAATGTCAAGATAAGTTAACAAATCTTTGTCATCAATTGACCCATTTCCGCCAAAAAGCCGCTGAAGAACTGGAAAAGCGTTTAGTGGAAGAACTCAAGCCTCTGGCAATGAAAAAGGTACAGTTCCAAGTCAAAATTTCACCGATTTCTCCGACGGCGGCGGGTGCAGACCAAGTGGCCTTTTATTTCTCACCGAATCCCGGTGAACCCCTACAACCGCTATCGGCGACAGCGTCGGGGGGTGAAATGAGTCGCTTTTTGTTAGCCTTAAAAGCTTGTTTCTCAATGACGAATGACGCTTGGAGAACTTTAATCTTTGATGAAATTGATGTAGGAGTGTCCGGTCGTGTGGCTCAAGCGATCGCCGAAAAACTCCACCACCTCAGTCAACAACACCAAGTTCTGTGCGTCACTCACCAACCTTTAATTGCCGCGATGGCAGACCGACACTTCCGAGTTGATAAACAAGTCATTGACCAACCGCTCTCCCATTCCTTAAAACAATCAGCATCCTCCAAGCGAAATAGCCCAGCTAGGGCCGAACTAGATGACCCACTTTTGAGCGATGAACTGACTGATCGGCGCACGGTTGTCCGCGTCAGTCTCCTCGATACTCATGGGACACGTCGCGAAGAAATTGCCCAGCTTGCAGGCGGACATTCAGCGCAAGAAGCAATGACCTTCGCCGAGTCTCTCCTCGCCAAAGCACGTCACTCGCGTCAAAACTAGAGCCATGGAAATGAAACCCTTCCCTAACTCCGAAGCTGCCACTTCACTAACCTTCAAGGTGATAGTTTTGAGCCAAAATCCCACCCATAGATTCTTTGTTAAAGCGTTTAAACCCTCTATCGTTCCTCCACCACTCTCTGCCATTCCCCTGTTTTCAGAAATTCCGAAATGAATGTGCTATGATTTCTTTTTTGCAGTGCCCTGTTCGCTCTTGTTAATGCGACCTTAAGCCAAAACCCAGAAAAAATTGTAAAACTGACAACATATCTTTTCTGTGTTGATGCCAAGATGATGGGCAGAGTGGGAATTATTCGCTGCTCTAGCGACGACATCAGCCTAGATGCTGTTTAAGTGTTGTGGAAACACTAAACTGGTAATTAGAGTGGGATATACTGACTTCGTTATGAACCAGTAACTGGGCAAGGCACAGGAGTGAGTGGAATTTATCAAGACTCACACAGATAATAAAGATCTCTTAATTCGAGCTTCAGTAGAGAAAAGCATATGACAGCTGCATCTCCCCGTCCCTCGGCTTTAGAACCGCGTGAAGTAACCATTGAGGTTTCTGCTCAATCCGACGAACCCAGGACAGACACACCGCACCATTCATCTGTCAGTGCCTTAGCCACTAATAAGGGAACTTTTTCTGCCTTCCTGGCTCCTCTGAATCAAGATACATTTAAACAAGTCGTTACAGAGGTAGAAGGCCGACTAGAGGTTGTTAATCAAACCCTATCCATGCTCGATAGCTTGCTGGATGCCCAAGGGTTTGACTCCATCTTGGATGAAATGTTACGTTCGATTACGACAAAAACCGGGGAACTCCTGGCGGCGGATCGCACGACCATTTTTGTCTTGGATGAAGAAAGAAATCAACTCTGGTCAATCATTGCTAAGGATAAAGGCGGTGGCTCTTTAGAAATTCGCATTCCCGCCGATCAAGGGATTGCGGGTGAGGTCGCGACCTTCAAGAAAGTTATTAATATTCCCTACGATTTCTTCGATGACCCGCGATCTGGTGCATCTAAAGAGCAATTTAAAAGAACCGGATACCGTACCTACACCATGCTGGCGTTACCCCTGCTCAACGAGCAGGATGAGTTAGTTGCCGTAGTCCAACTCTTAAATAAATTAAAACCCCAGCATGACCCCAATGGGTCTTTAGAAGAAAAAATTGACCTGAACGGATTTAGTTCTGAAGACGAGAGAGTTTTTGAGGAGTTTGCTCCCTCCATTCGCCTGATTATGGAGTCGTCTAGGTCGCTGCGGCGGGCCACTCAAAAACAACGAGCGGCTCAAGCTTTAATATCTGCCACCAATTCCCTAAGCAAAAGCAGCTTAGATTTGGAAGAAACCCTGAAAAAGGTGATGGATGAAGCCCAGCAACTGATGAATGCGGATC
>DATNQL010000174.1:0-5592 GCA_036704025.1 Stenomitos sp. | reverse complement strand
AACGGGGCAGTCCACTTTCATGGTGGAGATGAATGAAACGGCGAATATCCTTAATCATGCCACTGCTAAATCTCTGGTTCTTCTCGATGAAATTGGTAGAGGCACGGCAACGTTTGATGGTCTTTCGATTGCTTGGTCGGTGGCAGAATATCTAGCAACTGAGATTCAATCGCGGACAATTTTTGCTACCCATTATCATGAACTGAATGAACTAGCTTCGCTTTTACCAAATGTCGCTAACTATCAGGTGACAGTGAAAGAGTTAGCGGATGAAATTGTATTTTTGCACCAAGTTCAACCGGGTGGTGCCGATAAGTCTTATGGCATTGAAGCAGGGCGTTTAGCGGGATTACCTGCATCGGTGATTCAACGGGCAAAGCAGGTGATGAAACAAATTGAAAAGCACAGCAAAATTGCAGTTGGGTTGCGTAAAGGGATTCAAACTAAGCAACTCCTACCGGATACTGACCAAGCTGCATCAATGGAACAGTTAGATATTTTTAGTGAATAATACAGTCGAAGGGTGGGTTAGGCGCAAATTCTCTATTAACTTTTACCAATGACACGGTTAAGCAACGCCCTAACTCACCAGTTATCCAGTTAACATGGATGCGTTACGCTATGAAGATCGCATCCTACAAACTTTTCTTTTGTTATTGAAAAGACGCAAAGACGCGGTGACGTAAGTCCCAAGGGTTTGAGACCCCGACTGAATCGAAGATTTAGTCGCTCGAATTCAGATGGGGTTTCAGTCCCCCTCTGAATTCTTTCTCTGCGTCTCCCCCTCTCCGTGTCCCCGCGTCCTTAAACTATCTCTCTTTCCTCGAAATTAGGCTAAAGGCTGAGATACAGCACGTAGACTACAGTTTCATGAATGGATTAAACGTCTTCCCCAGAAAGTAAAATAAAGGTGGAAGCTGCATGGGTGGGAAGTCTTTATGGTAGAAGATGTAATTATCTTTAGTTCCGACTAAATAAAATTGCTCTCCTTTCTTGATGACTTCTATGGCGTAGTAAATGAGGTCTTCTTCCAACTGGAATATATGACAAATTTTATAAAAATTTGCTTCTATAATCTTTCTGGCGATTAACTCTAATATAAACTGTTCGGCTTTCTGTTTGTTCTCAAAATTAGTAACGGGCTGGGAATGGATAAAAAAAAATTGGATAAACCAACCCACATAGCAATAAACCCATTCTTCAGGAGTTAATCCTATTGTCTCCTTAAAACCAACAAAACTCCAAGTTATGGGCCCTGTAAAGCCAATGCCTTCTAATCCATTTTTGAGCTTGTATTTAATCAGAAAAATTCTTATAGGTTGTTCTTCCAAAGGCCAACTGATGTCTCGCTCATCAATAATCTCCTGCTTGATTGGCTTCTCTCCAAAGTTCTTGGATAACCATTCAGCCATTTGATTGAATGCCCATCGCTGCTCTTTCCGTTGTTTCACAGCGTCCTTTTACCGTTGTTGATTAGTCCTCTTATTCCATTGTAGTTGTTTTGTAGTATAGATAACCAGCATTCTAAAAAATTTTGTCAAAATATGTCCTGCTGACAACAGCATTTTCATGACTCATCTAAAGTCGATTCATCTCACAAAATTAACGGATGCCCCTGCTAATTACCCAAGTCTATACGACAGGATGACCCCCTGAAAAGATCGCATAGAAAATGGCTCTTCTACTGACATTGAAACAGGAATAAGTAGAAGAGATGGTTTTAGTTTAGACACAATCGGTGAAGAGATGGTTCAAATTAACTTCAATTCTTCTGTGTACCAATCCGGATAAATATCCAGAAGGAAAGAAAAAACTTTCATTGCCTTTGAGTGAACGGCTAAATGAAGTACATCACAGCTATCGGTACCATCGTCGCCGACGTTGTTCGTCTTGCTTACCGATAATCAAAATGTTGCCGTACTCATCGCACACCCCAGCTTTACCGACTCCATGAACTCGAATTTTGCTATCACAAATTCTCCGGCTGTACTGTTCGTGGTGATGACCATGTACAACTGTTTTGACCCCAAGTGCTAGAGCTAAATGATCGAGTTCTTTGAACCCGTACCGATGGCAAGAAGGCGCTTCATGGGTCACTAAAATATCAGCTCGTTCCTCCCAAAGTGCCTCATATTGTTGCCAAAAGATTGTGACATGATGCTTGCGAGGGATACCGTCACGCCAACGGTCTTTTTTGGCACAGGCAAACAATAGTTCTTTGTGACTGCGAAATTTGGGTTGAGCGGGTGGCATCCAAATTTTTTCACGAAACACGCCACCTAAACCCGCGACTCGCTTGCCATCAATTTCGACCACGCGACCATGCAAATTACGATCGCTCAGTTTTGAAGCAAACAGGTGATCGTACCAACAATCTCGATCACCGTCATGATTGCCAGGGATAAACCAAACTTCAGTTTTGTCGATGATAGCGGAAACTTCTTGTTCCAGCGATCGCTCTAAATCGAGATCGCCCAGCAAAATAACCGCTTGCGGAGTATAAGCCTCCACAGCCCTGATAATCGGTTTGAAATCCCCGTGCGGGTCTCCGCCAAAAAGAATCATCTGAAGTATAAAGTATGAACAAATGGGTGTGTGGTAAGAGCCTGAACCTCCAAATTCTGGGCGGGATAAAAATTCACCCTTTCTCCTTTACACTTCATCCTTCATGCCTTGACACACTTCTGGAAGTATTGAGGCCATGTAAAGCGGAAGGTTGCTCCCGCCCCAAGGTCGGATTCAACCCACACCCGCCCCCCTCGACTCTCGACAATCTTTTTCACGATGGAGAGTCCAATGCCTGTTCCTTCCACTTTATCTCGCGCTTCTAGCCTTTGGAAAATCATCCAAATCTTCTCGTGGTATTGTGGTGCAATCCCCGGCCCGTTGTCTGCGATCGCAAACTCATAGTACCCCTCCACATCTCTCACACTGACTTGGATACGGGCATGGGGACACTGGGTATACTTAATGGCATTGCCAATTAAATTGATCAACACCTGTTCGAGCGGTGTCTTCTCCGTCTTAAGGGTCGGCATTCCCGGTTCGACAACGATTAAAAGATTGGGGGGTGGGGCGAGCAGTTCAATCACTTCATCAATTAAAACCGAAACATCGACCGGCTCAAGCTGTTGCACGCGACCTGCACGGGAATATTGCAATATTCCGTCAATTAGGTCTGTCATGCGTTGTACTCGTCCGCGCAATAATCTCAAATGTTCATGGGAGTCTTGCTTAATTTGGTCGCCTAAGTCTTCTTCAATCCACTCCGAGAGAGTTGAGATGGCGCGTAAAGGGGCTTTGAGGTCGTGAGAGGCAATATAAGCAAACTGATCCAGCTCTTGGTTGGAGCGCTCTAGCGAGCGCGTCAGTTCAGCCAGTTCCTCGGCTTTTTTCTCAATTTCTTGCCGCGCCTGCACTTGCTCAGTGACTTCCACCGCATGAGTCATAATTCCATAAACATTGCCCTCGCCATCAACCAACGGTTGATAAACGAAATTCCAAAAGCTCTCTTCCAATTGGCCATCATCATTGCGGTCAAATACCGCCGGCATTTCCTGACCGATAAACGGTTCACCCGTGGCATAAACCCGATCTAACAACTCGAAAAAGCCCTGCCCTTCCAACTCCGAGAACGCCTCACGGATGGGTTTGCCCACCAAATCTCCCTTACCCGTCAGTTTGATGTACAGGGAGTTAGCCGTTTCCGTGATATGGTTAGAGCCGCGAGTCACTTGAATGGCGGCTGGGGCTTGCATAAACACCCACTGGAGTGCCGCACGGGCAGCTTGGGCTTCACATAGAGCGCGATCGCGTGCCATTTCGACTTGCTGGCGTTCGGTAATATCCGTGTGTACCCCTACCCATTCCCGAATGCTGCCGTCAGGTTCCAACACCGGTACACCACGAACATTCATATAGCGATACTCACCGTCATCACGCCGCACGCGATGCTCGACTTGGTAGAGGGTACGGTTGGCAATTGCCTCCTGCCATGCGTGTGCGGTATGGGCTTGATCATCCGGATGAATGGCATTGAGCCACCCCCATCCTTGGTATTCTGCATAAGTCTGTCCGGTGAATGCACTCCAGCGAGGCTGTTCGGTAACCAGTTCTCCTGCGGCATTCGCGTCCCAGATGATAGGAGATGTTGCCTCAACCAGGGAACGGTAGCGCTCTTCGCTCTGGCGGAGGGCTTTCTGCACCCTTTCGAGCTCACTACGTGCTTCCCGTTCGTGGACTAGTTGCTGAGTTTTCTGTTGAGCTTCTTTCTCTTGGGTGATATCAACCATGACACCCCGCAACCGGTGAGCACAACCGTTCTCGTCACACACCACGCGGACCAAATCTTTGAGCCACACCACACGACCATCTGCGGCGGTCACTCTATACTCGAATTGATGGTCTCTGGCGGCATGAGTGGCTGTGACGCAGAAATTTATACACCAATCCCGGTCTTCTGGATGGAGCAATTGGTCTTGCCAAAAGCGAGGTTGATCAAACCACTGGCTGATAGGATAACCCAGAATCGCTTGGGCGCGATCGCTCACAAAGGTGAATTTCCACGTCAAAGCGTCCATCTCCCAGATAATCACATCGAGTCCTTGCACCAAATCAACATAGCTGTCTGGGTGTAGCCATAATGCTGTATGGGGCGATTCCCCTACATTCTGTATCGTCTCCTGGGCTTGGGCTGGAGTACAAGTCCTCGTCGCCCCGCTCCTATTTTGTGGTGCGATCGTCAATTCGGTCTCGCACATCCTTCCTTTGAGTCTCCTAAGTGGCTTGAGATGACTTCCCGAAGTTCTAAGTTTTTTAGGCTTTAGAAAAACCGAATTCAAGGCGTCATCAGCAATGACGCCTTAATAATTCATAGGCTGAAGCTACTCACTGGCCAACACGGGCATCGGCTTGCCAGTCAGAGTCAGTGTAGGCAAGACTAACAATTTGTCAGGCGGAATATATCTAGCTCAGGTCTGAAAGAATCTCTCTAGAGACAGGGGAGAGTACTGAAGTGTCATATGATTAGATAACGCGCTAAGTTTATTACCATAAAATTAGTCGCAAATGCAAAGAATCTTGAAGCTTAGTTGTGTAAATTTACGTTTCTCAACAAAGTATTCTAAAAATATTTAAACTTCATTGCAAAGTCAGCGGTACGCTAGTAAGGACGTGATAACTTCTATTGATGTTGATCAACCGTGCAGTGATAGGAAAGGAGGACACTTTGGATTTGCATTCTGCTCAAGCCACCAACGAGTTTTTCCGTGAAGATATTAGTGAGTACGTGGCTCAACTTCAGCTTCACATGGCGTTGCAAGCCCGTAACTTAGTGCCAACCCTCACTCAGGCCAAGGATAGCCGAGAGCAGCTATTACAGCAAACTCAAGCCAATATTGAAAAGCTTGTCTCGCGACAGGCTCTCTAAAGACTCGTGTGAGAATACTCTGCCTCATCCACGAAGGAAGGGTGAGTGGCAAGGGCGATAACAGTTTTATACAGGTAACAAGCAGTCCCATGCGTTGGAAGACCAAGCAATAGCGTGTGGGACTCTTGTATATTAAAAGTCAAGTTTTTACTCTTTTAAGTATT
>DATNQL010000173.1:0-6508 GCA_036704025.1 Stenomitos sp. | reverse complement strand
TCCACCCCGCGATCGTTGTAGAGGTCGGGTGCTTCGTCGGATTCTTGAGGTGAGTTGTTGTGCTTTAAACGCTGTGCTTGTTTGAGTTTTGTTGATTGGAGACGCTTCCACTCCTCATCAAACCGTTTCAAATTTGCTGTTTTATCGTGCCTTGAGTGCCAAAGCGTCAACGTGAAATACCAATCATGCCAACCTTTATTTCCAGGACGATTGTCTTTGAGAATTTTCAAATCTTCAAGACGGTGGATGGCTTCTTTGATGTGTTCAGTGTTTAACTTGCCGTCATCAGAGTCTAGCTGTGTCAGTTCTACAAGGAATCTCACCTGTGTCTTGACAACTAGCTCATTCTCATTAATCCAGTTGAACTTAATCGGTAGGCAATCGGCGTTTTCCAATTCGTAATTCGCATAAGCCAGTAATGCCTCTAAAAGGCGTTTGGTTCGCTCTTGAAGTTTAGGGCCATAGCTTTCTTTCGCCATTGCATCT
Organism: Stenomitos sp.; assembly: GCA_036704025.1. Classification (GTDB taxonomy): domain Bacteria; phylum Cyanobacteriota; class Cyanobacteriia; order Cyanobacteriales; family Coleofasciculaceae; genus Allocoleopsis. Next base: position 6,022 of record DATNQL010000173.1, on the reverse strand, counting down.
GTCCCAAAAATCTCAAAAGTTGGGGAAATCCCGTAACTTTTAACACGTCCCCCAACTGTTTATGCCTTATTTTACATGGTTTTTAGCCATTAATAAGGGCTAGTGGGATAAGGGAATTTCCTCCAAATATTCTAAATTCATTGCCTTCCACATCCCAAAAACTTGTCGAGATGGGACGGTTTGAGGGAAATAAACCCTGATAACTAACCCACGGACAACACCGTGGAAGCATCCTTATCCAGGAAGAGGTATTTATGTTAAACGACTTAATCAGACAGATGGCGCTAGAGTTGCTGGTCGGAGCGGTACGCCATCCAGATCCCAAAGTTCGCAGTCAGCTTGCTGAATTGTTTTGGGATTTGCAATACATTTACAGATTTGGCATTCCTAAAATCCCGCCACTGGAGTTACAGCGACCTTGGCCTCCCCAGCCACAGCCAGACCCCTCACCCATCGATAGACTGCGGCTTCACGAAGATATCCTCATGGGGTTAGTCGATATCTATGCTTACGAGCCTACAGCAGAAACAAATCTGTCTCCTGTGCTACGTGATCGCACTATTCGTCTAGCAGCAGCAAAAGGTTTAACTCAAAGGCTCAATACGGCACTCCAGCAACTTGACAAAGAGATTGCACGACTAGAGCAAAAACTCTAAACCGTATCGGTGTATCTACTAAATTCATTCAACTGTTTACCGCAGGAAACACCCCAAACAGTTGAAACTCATGAAGCGAAAAAAATAGAAAAGTTTGATTTCAGCCGACAATGCGTAATTTTCGTGCATGGAGCTGATAACTCTTCAACCGTTTGCAAAATTGTTCGCATTCCAGCAGTCAATTGTGCAAAAACTAGCTGGGTAATAGGTTCAATAAGCCAGACAAAACAACAATAGCAAATCATCCTTGGGTATCCAGCATCTACAGGACTCACGATAGTGGAACTAATTCTTTTAACTGAAGCAAAAGCGTTGATGCTTGACAATTAAGGAGAAACAAAAATGGCAGATCGTTTTTGGGTACCAAATATCTACGGAACCACTGATAGTGATAATAATTCCTTTTCTTTCTTTCCGATATGGCGCTCCCAAATCAACGGGACTGCCAACGCTGATGACATTTTTGCTCTCGCAGGAAACGATATCGTCTATGGTTACGGCGGAGATGACTATATCGACGGTGGCAGCGGCAATGACACTTTGTACGGGGGAACGGGAAACGATGAAATCGACGGAGGGCAAGGCAATGATGTCATTTATGGTGGAAGCGGCAATGATTACGTCAACGGAGGAGTCGGAAGCGACCAACTCTATGGTGGCATTGGTAACGATACGTTAGTCGTGATGGATGCTAGCGACCAAGTTTTTGAAAATGCTGGTGCGGGCATCGATACAGTGGTGGCATACATCGATAACTACACTCTTGCCGCTAATGTAGAGAATTTGATTTTAGGAGATGTGCGATACGTCGATTCAGGTTCAGACGACGTGATTGGTATCATCTTCGATTCTCCACCAAAAGACGCTACTGGTAATGAACTCAACAACGTTATCACTGGTAACTATACTGACAACACGCTCAATGGGTTAGCAGGCAACGATACAATCTATGGTGAAGCAGGTAATGATTTCCTCTATGGTGGAGCAGGTAATGACTACCTCTATGGTGGAGCAGGTAATGACGTTCTTGTAGGCGAAGACGGCAATGATCGGCTGTTTGGCGGGACAGGAAATGATGTGATGTTGGGCGGTGCTGGCATAGATTTTCTCTATGGAGAAGCCAATGATGACACCCTCTATGGCGGACAAGACTCTGACAATTTGTTTGGTGGAGATGGTAATGATGTCTTGTATGGAGGCGACTTTACCTGGTTTAACACCGATAGCGATACGAGTGCTGACTATTTGAGCGGTGGCAATGGCAACGATGCCCTCTATGGTGGCGGTGGCAATGACAATTTATCTGGTGGCAATGGAGTAGACACTCTCAATGGCGGAACTGGTAACGATTGGCTATCGGGTAATGCTGGCAACGATTCGCTAATCGGTGGCTCTGGGGCTGACCGATTTGTCTACGATACCTACAGAGCCTTCAGAAGTGATGATATCGGGGTTGATACTATTAGCGATTTCACCTGGCAAGAGGGCGATAAGTTTGTCTTGAGTAAGGAAACCTTTACTGCTCTACAAAGTTTAGCTGGAACGGGATTTAGTGTCTGGAGTGAATTTGTCAGTGTGACGAGTGATGCGGCGGCAGAAGCCAGTAGTGCATTCATTGTCTACAACTACACCAACGGCAAACTGTTTTACAACGCCAATGGTAGTTCAGAGGGTTTCTACAACCCAGATACCAGTGGGTTGGTGGGAGGCGGTCACTTTGCTACCCTCTCCAACACTCCTTTTCTTATCGGGTCAGATTTCATCCTCCAAGAACCGATTATCCTAATTTAATCGGTTATCTGGTTGGAGTTCGGGTGAGGCGATCTGCCTTTGGCGGCAGCGCTTCGCTATCGCTCATTGCTATCTCATCCTAGTAGGATATTAGTCTTGCTAAAACTTGAGTTCAACACTTGAGCGATCGCCTGTTTCCTTGCATACCCCCCACCGTTCAGAACTAGAACCAATTGAACTAACTTGCCCAAGTTCCTTTCTCAGGGAGACACATCGATGACGATAACACCCATTGCTAAAGACTCCGCTGACGTTTTCGGTTACACAACGGCATTTCAGGAGGCGCTTCAAAAGATTGGGCAAATTTCACCGCAGGAATTCGCTCAACGCTATGCTACGCCCGCCAAGTACCTATCTAAAATCAGCTTTGACCCAACAACCGCCAAGTTCTGGGATGATTTTAATAAAAACCATCTTTTTCAACTTAATTCAGAAGAACTGGCAATCTTCAAAAAGAATGGCTTCGTCGTCAGCGAACGACTGGGAGGACAAAATTTTGCCGATGTGTTCTATCGCATCTACAGTCACGATTTGCCAGTGTTCGTTTCTGCTGATGCGCTGCTTCATGCTTGGCATCGTTCCTATGATGCCATACTCGAAGAACTAGAAGAGACTTACCTATCCACTTCACTGGATGAGATCCTGGAAGGGATGCACGAGAGAATTGCCGACGCTTGGAAGCAGTATGGTAAGGGAGTGCTGGGTGAGAGCGTGAGGGATGCTGACTATTTCCTTGCCGTAGCGCGTTCTTTGCTTTTGGATAAGGTAGTCAACACCTACTTAGAACAGGATACTCAAGTAGCCGAAACCCTCAAAGCGTTACAAGGTGAGCAACTTGATGAGTTTGAACTCTTTGGGCGCTTTCGTCAAGTCGATTTTTCTCAATTTAAGGTACGCGGACATTATGAGAACTCCGAACTCCTAAAGCGATACTTCCGTGCCATGATGTGGTGCGGTAGAATTGACCTCCGCATTGCTGGTTCCCTTGAAGAATCCTCACCACGAGAACTCGGCGCGGCTGTAGTTCTTTACGACCTCCTCAAACAATGCGGTAAGTTTGAACAGTGGCAGCAGTTTGACCAATTGCTCCAGACATTAGTGGGTCGAACAGATTCCATGACTTTTGCTCAACTGGGCGGCATTTTAGACAAAGCTAAGATTAAATCCCCGGCAGATGTTAAAGATTGGGGAGTACTCTTGGAGCTAGAAGCTGATATTTTGGCTGGTAAAATCGGCGTTCAGCATATCCGCAGTCACTACTACGAATCACCATTTGAACCGGAGAAGGTAAAGCTGCCGCGATCGTTCACTGTCCTGGGTCAAAAGTTTGTTGTGGACAGTTGGGTTACGTCCAAAGTTGTAGCCGACGATATCGAGTGGGATGGTGAGAAAGTGCAGCGTCGTGTCCCAATCTGTCTGGATGTCGCCTTCGCTGCGTTGGGGAACGACCAAGTTGTACCAGAACTCGTGGCACGTATGACGGACACTGAAGGGCGAAGGTTCAGAGATGGACTCAACTATCAGCACAACCTAGCAGCAGTCAGAGATGTCATTGATGAGCAGAATAAAGCGGTCTGGGAAGAAAACATTTACATGAGTTGGCTTGCCACTTTGCGCGAACTCTCTGCACCAAAGACAGACCGCAGATATCCCGAAGCTATGCGTAACCGTTCGTGGGCAATGAAGACTCTCAACACGCAACTGGCTTCATGGACACAACTGCGTCACGACACAATCCTTTACGTCAAACAGTCCTACACAGATGGACTCCTGTGCTACTACCCAGCAGGTTTTGTAGAGCCTCGACCAGCCTTCTGGGAGCGCTTTGAGAAAATGGCTCTGCTTGCAGCTAATTTAATTAAGAAAATTCCCTTTCCAGAGCGTTCAGTGATGAAAGGTTACAGATACGAGATTCGGCTCCAAGACATCCAGAAAAGACAAACTGAGTTTTGTAAGAACTTCGCAAACAAGTTAGCCATCCTCAAGAGAATTGCACAGAAGGAACTTGCACAGGAGAAACTCACTCAAGGAGAAACAAAATTTCTGGAAGATATTGTCGAACTCTTTTACGGCTCAGGGGGTCCCCCCTCCTACAACGGCTGGTATCCAAGTCTTTTCTATAAAGGGTCTGATGATTCTGCCAAGCAGGATGCGATTGTCGCAGATGTACACACAAACGTACCTGCACAATTAATAGGAGATCCAGGTTGCGTGCTGCACCAAGGCGTGGGTAATGTCGATTTGTTGATGATTGCCGTAGACAATGGTGAGGACAAGATGGTCTATGTGGGACCAGTGCTTAGCCATTACGAATTTGAGATGCCAGGAGTTTCACGTAAATCGGATTCCGAGTGGCGCGGTGAAATTCAACTTGGCAAGGTTCCACTTCGACCTGACTGGACAAAGGACTATCTCGTACCTCTCGCACCTAAAGACACACTGCAAGAACTTCTTCAGCTAGTCTATGGGACGAGCCTTAACTTATGGAGCAGGCAACTAACGGCGCTTCCCAAAGAAATTGGTCAGCTTACTCACCTCACACACTTAATCCTCAGTGATAATCAACTAACAGCGCTGCCACAAGAAATTGGGAATCTCACCAACCTGACCAAGTTAGACCTTAGCGAAAATCAACTGAGGATACTGCCATCGGAAATCGGTCTGCTGACTAACTTAACAGAGCTAAAACTCAGTCACAATCAACTAACAGCACTGCCAAAAGAAGTCGGAAATCTCATCAATCTGCCAGAGCTAGACCTAAAGCACAATCGACTAACAGCACTGCCGTCTGAAATTGGTCAGCTTACTTATCTGAAAAAGCTAGATCTAAGCTCCAATCAACTAACAGCAATTCCTGAAGACATTGGTCAAATTACTAACCTCGCAGAGTTACACCTTAATCAGAATCAACTAACAGCGTTACCAGCGGGGATTGGTAATTTGACCAATCTGCTGCCCAAGCTAGATCTGCAAGACAATCAAATAACAACGCTCCCCAAAGAAATCGGTCGTCTCACCCACATCACAGAGCTAAACCTTAGTTACAACCAACTGACAGCACTGCCAGCGGGAATTGGTCATCTGACCAATCTGCCGAAACTAGACCTCAGTAATAATCAACTGACAATGTTATCTCCTGAAATTGGTCAACTCATTAACCTCACGGAGCTAAACCTCAATGGTAATCAACTAACAGGACTGCCAGCAGAAATTGGTCATCTGAACAATCTCACAAAGCTAGAGCTATCCTTAAGTTACAACCAAAAGCTAAAAAGCTACAGACACAACCAACTGACAGCACTGCCAGCAGAAATTGGTCATCTTACTCACCTTACAGAGCTAAACTTGAGAGGCAATCAACTGACAGATCTACCCTCAGAAATCGGTTATCTTACTAACCTCACGAATCTAGATGCCAGTAAAAATCAACTGAAATTATTACCGCCAGAAATTGGTAATCTTACCAGCTTGCAAAAGTTATCCCTTGGTAGCCGTCAAGATCAACAGTTCTGCTCCAGGAATCAACTAAAAGTGTTGCCAAAAGAAATCGGTCAGCTATCCAACCTCATAGAGCT
>DATNQL010000172.1:0-2202 GCA_036704025.1 Stenomitos sp. | reverse complement strand
TGGTTGCCTATCCCCAAACCCTCAGAACGTCTTCTATTACGCCTTGACCCCGGAGCGGCTTTTGGCACGGGTACTCACCCCACCACTCAGTTGTGCCTCGAAGCATTGGAAATGCGGTTAGGGGACGGCAATAGTGAGTTGGTCATCGGTGATATTGGTTGTGGTTCGGGCATCCTCTCCATTGGGGCTGTTTTATTAGGGGCGAAAAAAGTCTATGGAGTGGATCTTGACCCCTTAGCGGTGGGTGCGGCGCGCAGCAACCGTGAGCTGAATCAGATTAGTGCTCAGCGCATGATTGTAGCGAAGGGCAGTGTAGACCAACTGTCCAAGCTCACCGGTGGTAAACCTGTTGATGGGATTCTCTGTAATATTTTGGCAGAGGTGATTATTGACTTAATTCCAGCCATGACGGCAATCACCTCGCTCACTAGTTGGGGTATCTTGAGCGGGATTTTGTTAGATCAGGCCAAACCCATTGCGGATACGTTGGAACAATACAATTGGGTGGTTGCAGCGCTTTGGAAACGTCAAGACTGGTGTTGTTTTAATATCCGACGGTCTTAAAGCATGAAGCATGAGAATCCCCGGAATGAGAGCGATCACGGAGTCCGGGGAGTTTCAATCGATTCCCTTCATTGCCATGCCTCGACAGTCAGCAGGGGGGCTAATCCTGGGTTGTCCAGACGGCTGCGAGGTATTCACGTTGATTGGCGTCTATCTTTTTCACCCAAATCATATGGAGTTTGGCTCCTGTTTTCTGGATCGTTGGGCTAGAGGCCGTAGTGGAGTGATTGAGAAGCTGCATACTAAACTCCTTAACCATTTGTTAACCTAGTAAGTCCACAGTAGCAGCCTGTTACCCGTCAGTTGGGTGATTTAAGATTATCAGGTGGTGTGACTTGAGACCCGTTTTTCTGTGATCGATGTTATTAAGGACTCTTAACAATTGAGCAGCTTAAGCTGACTCAATTGATTCCCCACATTAAAACAAAGATGGAAATGCTTCTTATATCATGTCCGTCTAATTACCGATAATAAAAACTCTCCGCGTCCCCGTGTCCCCGTGTCCCCGCGTCAATCCTAACGATGGGTGTTTAACCGGACATGATATCAGATCGTCTTATATCGAGGCTCACTAAAAAGGCACTGCCTTCTGGTCGATTTACGGAATCAGGCGTTGACGCTCTTGCATAGCTACATCACCTAACCCTACTTGCTGAAAGAGCGAGAGCAAATCTTCTTGCACTAATGCATCTTTAGGATACTGTTTGATCGCTGTTGTCAGGGTGGCAATGGCATCATACCAAAGTCCCGATTCTGCATAGAGTGAAGCGCGATCGCGAAGCGCTGCTGCGTTCGCCCTTGGCGTCTCCCCTTGGGAGAAGCGCAGATCGCTTATGTCCAAACTACTGCCAGAAGGGATATTTTTGGGCAAGGAAGTGCCATTTAAACCCGTCGCTGACAGTTTTTGCGCTAAATCTGGTGTGATCGGCACGCGCTCAATATAGCTGATGAAATAACGATTGGCAGAGGGTTGTACAGAGTTACAAACTAAGGTAATCGTCCATCGGTAGGTTTTTCCGGGAAGAAGTTTGGGTCGATCTTTGGGGATTTCTACGTGAATCATTCCCGGTTGGGGTGAATCGATTTGTTTCTCCCAGATGGTCTCGCCACCACCACCGTTTTTCTCTTCCACTAAAGTAAACTGCATCGGCACTTCTATCGGTTGTGATAAGTACCAAGAAAAAGTGGGATACCTGGAGATGGTTTGTCCAATATAATCCTGGGAGGGAATTAGCAACGTTACTAAGTTTTGCCCTACGGTTTCCTCCGCACAGCCTCGTGAGCCTGCCCCCTGACTTTGCCGAGGATTTTTAGTCACGGGTGGAACAAAGCGAATGCGTGAACTGGTGGCTTGACTCACTAGGAAACTTTGATGATTGATTGCCCCATCAGCAGCATTCCGGGCGACCGCCGGGAGAGAATGGAGAACAATGATGGATGTTGTGCCTAGGATGGCTGTAGCGAACCTGAGTTTAGTTTTCATTCGATTAATTCCTATTGATGTGTTATGGCCCTTTTCGATTGGATAAGATACAGTCTGACTTCTCTGGAAAACCTCTCTCCACCTCTCCCTAACTCTCTCCTACCAGGAGAGGGAAGCGGATCATTTTTTTTAGCCCAGAGAGGCTTTGATTCTGA
>DATNQL010000171.1:0-2773 GCA_036704025.1 Stenomitos sp. | reverse complement strand
GAATCAGGAATCGCTGTAGTGATCGCTCGTTTGGGTCGAATCGGTTGGGCTTTAATTGTGGGCTTGCGGTTTTCTAATTGTGTCGGGCGGTCAGGAAATTTCTCAACTTCCATGTCTTTGACCACCTTTTCCATAAACTGATGCCAAGTAGAGGCGGCTGTACTACTCGCGCCAGATGTGGGTTTGTTGTCATCATTGCCAAGCCAGACACCAGCAACCATCTGGGGAATGTAACCAATAAACCAGAGGTCACGAGCCTCGTCTGAGGTACCCGTCTTGCCAGCAACTGGGCGGTTATCGAGCTGAGCCGAACGGCCTGTACCATCCTTGACCACTCCTCGCAGCATCCAAGTCATAATGGCAGCCGTTTCTTGGTCAATCGCCCGCTCACTCTTCGTTTTCCCCTCGTAAATCACCTTGCCGTGCTGGTCAATAATGCGGTGAATCCCATAAGGATGGGTATGCAATCCTTGGCTTGCCAGAGTGCCATAAGCACTGGTGATCTCTAACAAATTAACCTCAGAAGCTCCCAAGGCGAGGGAGTACGTTGGGTGGAGTGTCGATTCAATGCCCATCTTTTTTGCCACATCAATCGTAGGCTCCCAACCCACATCAATGAGCGTTTTCAACGCGACAACATTAATCGAATGGGTCAGGGCATCTCGAATATTGACCCAACCCCGGAATTTATCCCCATAGTTTTTCGGTGTATAGCCATCGACCGTATAGGGCGCATCTAAGTAGCCGCGATTAGGAGAGATGCCAGCGGCGATGGCTGTGGTGTAAACAAAGGTCTTAAAGGTAGAACCGGGCTGACGCTTAGCCTGAGTGACACGGTTAAACTGTTGATTATAAAAATCATTGCCTCCCACCATGGCCTTAATCTGACCAGTGCGTGGGTCAATAGCCACCAAAGACGCTTGCTTAAACCCCTGCCAGCGTCCCTCTTGTTTGATGGTTTCTTGAACGGCTTCTTCAGCGGCATTTTGCCAGTCCACATTTAAAGTGGTTTCAATCGTCAATCCCTGCTGAGCTAATTTCTCTTTGGAAATGTACTTGGGGAGTTCTTGTTGAATGTAGTCGGTAAAGTAATTGGCTTTTCGCTCCAGCCGCTTGGGATTGCTGGGCTTTGTCACCACAGGTGTGGCAATCGCCTCATCCGCTTGGGCTTTTGTGATGAATCCGTTGTTTCGCATCCTGACTAGGACAACATCACGGCGCTCTTTGGCGATTTTAGGGTTGCTCAAAGGGGAGTAGTCATTAGGAGCAGCAGGCAATCCAGCAATCATCGCCATTTCAGGCAGGGTCAAATCTTGTACGGGTTTGCTAAAGTAGACCCAAGCCGCATCCGCAACTCCATAAGCCCCTGAACCCAGATAAACCAGGTTTAAATACCGCTCAAGGATAGTGTTTTTGTCAACATTCTTCTCAATTTTTTGCGCCATCAGCATTTCTTTAAGCTTGCGTGCGACGGTTCGCTCCTGATTGAAGTAGACAATTCGAGCAAGCTGCTGGGTGATGGTGCTGCCACCTTCTACGACATTCCCAGCTTGAATGTTAGACAGGACAGCGCGGAGAATTCCCTGGTAATCGACCCCGTGATGTTTTTCAAAGCGCTGGTCTTCGGTCGCCAGAAAGGCTTGAGTTAGGGTTTTGGGAACTTCTTTTATTTTGATGGTCTCGCGAGTGGCTGGCCCAATTTGCTGGAGAATCTCACCATTTTCTGCTTTGATCGTAATCGTGTCATCTCGGACATAGGTCAACAGATCAGCCGTGGAGTCCGGAATACTTTTCTCTAGAGCGACCCACCCGACACCCAATGCAATCGCACCACCTCCAACACCGATTCCTAACCAAAACCAAGGACGACGATGTAGCTTTCTCGGTCCTGTGAACTGGTCAAGGACAGGCGTCGAAACACGCTTGAGGCCGTTGAGCGTGAGCGCTACCCCCTGTTGGCAACGCGTCAATAGCCCATGGCTTGATTTCGGTGGTTCTGTCTGATTGGGTTGCTGCTCATCAGGAGACGCCGATTCCGGCTCGGATTCCGTTGACGCCGATGAATTGATCTGACTTGATAAGTCTTTATGCTTTGGGATGAACTTTGACACTTTAACTCCTCAGTTACACCACAAGCCGCCACAACTTCTTGCTTATTTTAGGGCTTGGGATCAAGATTGGCGAAAAGCCGCGATTTTCTTTTTGATGTAATGTTAAATCCGATGCCCCAGAAGCCTCTATTTAATTAGGGAGCAAGGCTTTCCACAAGCTTGGGTTACCCTGGTTTTGCTATGCCTTAACGACTGACCCCCTTGGATCGCCTAGCGTGATTTTCTATTACTCTTTACAGCAGATAAACAAGAAGCTCCTTTTTTTTGGCATAAGGGACGATCTCTCTAGTACAACTCTTCCTAAACGTCGTCAACACAATAGAGGGGTTGATGATACATGCAGGTGAGATTTTATCGGAATTATCTCAAAAATACCATCATATTATTCTAAATAGCGGGAGAGACAGCAGATAAATGGGCACAGAATTCACGAATTTTTTGGGGTTAATTGCCGGAACACTGACAACAATCGCTTTTTTGCCTCAACTGCTCAAAACCTGGAAATCCAAGTCAGCTGAAGATGTTTCTTTAGTGATGATGATTACCTTCTGTCTGGGTGTTTTTCTATGGATCATATATGGATTTGCGATTGCAGCAATGCCCATTATTGTGTGTAACGTCGTCACTCTGGTTTTGGCGCTACTGATTTTGGTTCTTAAAAT
>DATNQL010000170.1:0-1795 GCA_036704025.1 Stenomitos sp. | reverse complement strand
TTGTTATCCAGTTTTGAGGCTGATTCTGCACCTTCTCGGTACAGCATTTGAAAGCGGTTGTACTCCGCACGAGCATTGTTGACTTCGGCTTGGTAGCGTGCGATCGCCGCTGTTTGAGTGGAAAGTTCTCCCTTTAATTCGGCCTGTAATCGCGTAATTTCTGCTTTTTGAGCAGTAATTTCTCCCGTTTTCGCTCCTGCTTTCACCTGGGCTAAGCGGGACTGAGCCACTCTCACTTGTTGTTTGGCTTGCTCTAAGGCGGATTGTAAGCGATCGCGCGAATCCAGAATCGCAATCACTTGTCCCTGCTGCACCTGATCGCCCTGCTTAACCAAGACTTGAGCCACGCGATCGCCATCCAAACTCACCGGCGCGGACAAGCGAATCACTTCACCCATCGGTTCGAGTCGTCCCAGTGCCGTCACCTTTTTGATGATTGGAGTGGTTTCGAGAGGTTGGGAGGGTTGGCGAGCGCCAATTATACCGAATCGGGATGCGCCATAAAAAACCGTCGCACCTGTAACAGCCGTCGCTGCTATGATCAGTCCGATCACCCACCGCTTGGATGGTTTTGATAATAATTGCGAACTCATGTTTGCTCTTGTTGTTGTTGTGGTTTTAAGTACAGCGTTAGCATTTTTCCTAACAGTTCAGCTTGTTTTTCGATGGGTACAACTTCTCCCTCAAAGAGTCGAACTAACAGTAAACCCATCAGCAGATTGATACTAAAATTGATGAGAGCGCGGTCTTGGATGCCCAAAAGTTCAGTCATCAACTGTCTACTTTCCTCAAACATTTGTTTGAGTGTTTCGTTGTTAATCACCTCTTTTCGGTCTTGTTGTTGGTAAAAATTAACTCCAACTAAGATTTGCTTGTGAAAGTAATCTTCATGTTGGGCATGGAAGGCAAATAAAGCGGCAATTCGTTCTTCCAGTGTTTCGGCGTTTTCTAGGGCGGTGGCGATCGCTTGATTGTCTTGTCGGGTTTGTTCCTCTACCAACTGCCAAAACAGCTCTTTTTTACTGGGAAAGTAGTGATATAGCGTTCCCGTGGAAACCCCAAGCCCCTTGGCAATCTCCCGCATGGTAATCGAGGCATAACCCTTGTGTGCAAATAGATCGAAGCACTTGATCAAGAGTTCTTTGCGGTATTGGTCGTGGTCAACAATCTTCGGCATGGTCAGAATTGCTTTATATCGAACGTCCGATATAGTTTAAGTCACCACACCATTGCTCTGATACCAATTTCATCAATACTGACTACAGATGCTGTTGTACTCTCCCCTGAGTCAGGGGGGTTGGGGGGTCGATGTGTAGTGCTATTTTATGAAATGAGTATGAGATTGTTCCTCTTGGGCGCTTTGTTTATATCGAACGGTTGATATATTTATAACACAACGTGTTGAGGCTGGGGAAAGGCTTTAAGCTGTGACGCATTTAAGAACGCCTATTTCCATACCCCACACCCTACACCCCACACCCCTGATGACAATTTCGCTATGGCAATTTAGCTTCACATCAGCTTATCAACCAGTCGGTTGGCAACTAGAACTTTAGAAATTCCCATCTGTGTCACAATACGGCCTAAGATGAGTTGGCTTGACGCGGTTGAGTGAATGGGAGCGATCGCGGTTTAAGTCATGCGATCGCTATACTCCCACATCTATAATTTGGTTTTTACGCAATTGGGCATTGAAAATCAGTAGCCTATACTACATACACTACGTAAAAAACTCTTTCCATTACCCATTACCCATTACCCATTACCCATTACCCATTACCCATTACCCATTACC
>DATNQL010000169.1:0-3257 GCA_036704025.1 Stenomitos sp. | reverse complement strand
ACGCCCCCTAAATAAGTCAGGGTAACAATACTACCGCCTTCTGTCATCAAAGGCTTAGCTGCCGCCGCCAATTGAGTCAGCGAGTAAGTACTAATTTCCAAGGCTTGAGTAAAATCCGCCCTGGAAACATTACTAAAGTCTCCCGATAACGCATCCTTCCCGGCAAAGGCAAGGCAATGAATCAGAATGTCCAATTTACCCCATTGCTGACCGATTGCCTCAAACGTGGCAGCGATTTGGGCATCGTCCTGAACATTACAGGGCAAAAAAATACTAGGGGCGAGGGGTTCGACTAGCTCTTTGACCTTTTTTTCAAAGCGTCCTTTTTCATCGGGCAGATAAGTGACACCCAAATTGGCTCCCGCTTTGTGCAGTTGCTGAGCAATGCCCCAAGCGATGGAGCGATTGTTGGCAATACCTGTGACAAGAGCGTTTTTTCCAGCCAAATTAAGCATAATATTTTATCCTAAAGCTAATTGGATGATTACTTAATCCCTAGTTATCAAATGCGATTATACAGGGTAAGACGGTGTATTATGACTCCAATCCCATGCGGTCACAGAGTGTATGACAGTGTGTGATGACCCCCTGATCGACTCTGGAATTGGCCGATCTATTGGTTTGTTAACACTTCCACTCCACTCATCTTCCCTAAATTATGTAGCAATTAGTACAAAAAACTAGCTTGGACTCAGATTAAGTATTCTTGGATACATTCAGGAGATTTAACCCATTCGGTTCAAGAGTCTCAAGCTTTACCGACAATTACTCATCGATACTAAGTCGCCAGGGCGTTGGCAAGAGAGCATATAAATTATGGTCGTGACGCAAAATAGACCGTTAGCAGCAGTGTTCCGTCAGATGGGCGGTGGGGCATTTCCACCGGTGGTTGAAACGTTTGAGCGGGGGAAAACGATTTTTTTCCCAGGAGACCCAGCAGAAAGGGTCTACTTCTTGCTCAAAGGAGCTGTCAAGCTGTCTAGAGTTTACGAAGCAGGGGAAGAAATTACGGTAGCACTGTTACGAGAAAACAGTGTTTTCGGGGTTCTGTCGTTGATTACGGGTCACCGCTCTGATCGGTTTTATCACGCTGTTGCCTTTACACCCGTCGAATTGCTATCGGCTCCCATTGACCAAGTGGAGCAATCCCTCAAAGACAACCCAGAGCTATCCATGTTGATGTTACGGGGTCTATCTTCACGGATTTTGCAAACCGAAATGATGATCGAGACCCTCGCTCATCGGGACATGGGTTCGCGTTTGGTCAGTTTTCTGTTAATTCTGTGCCGTGACTTCGGCGTTCCCTCGGCGGATGGGATCACCATCGATCTGAAGCTGTCTCATCAAGCCATTGCAGAAGCCATTGGCTCAACCCGTGTCACCGTAACTCGTTTACTCGGAGACTTGCGCTCAGAACAAATGATTTCGATCCATAAGAAAAAAATTACCGTTCACAATCCAGTGGTGTTGAGCCAGCAGTTCACCTAACCGGCTTGAGCCATTAATTCCCGAATGACCGCAGTGCTTGGTCAAAAAAAAGAACATGACGCCCTACAGCCATAAGATAGGCTGTATCTGGACAGACTAAGCGTAGGCGATGACCAGCGGTTATATCCTGATTGTGGCAATTTTGTTGTTAGGGGGGGTACTCGCCACCTTAGGCGATCGCATTGGCACGAAAGTCGGCAAGGCGCGGTTAAGCTTATTTAATTTACGCCCTCGCAAAACCGCTACTTTGGTGACCGTCATCACGGGTAGCCTAATTTCTGCCACAACGTTAGGAATTTTGTTTGCGACCAGCGGCTCCATTCGAGATGGGCTGTTACGACTCGACGAAATCAAAAAAAATCTGAGAATTGCTCGGGGTGAAATCCAGACCGTTAATCAGCAGAAGCAGCAGGTAGAGCGGGAATTAACTCAAGCCAGAACTCAGCAATCTGAGGCTCAAAAGCGTCTCGATATTATTAATCAAAATTTCCAGAAAGCTCAAACTCAATTGAAAAAGATCTCTGGGCAAGCTACAGTACTGCGCTCAGAAATTAAGTTACTCTTAGCAGAGCGTCAGCAGTTGTTGCAGCAGCGAGACCAACTGACTGAGCAAATTACTCAACTTCGGACTCAAGTCGCTCAATTAAGAGAATCAGTCACTCTGCGAGATGAGGAACTCATCAAGCGAGGTCAAACCATTGAGGAGCGCAATCAAGAACTGGCTCGCAAGAATCAAACCATCAAACAACGCAATCAGGAACTCCAAGAAAAAGCTAGAGCGATTACGGAGAGTGAAGAACGCCTCAAAGAACTGGAGCAAGAATTCAAACAAGTGATCGTTCAGCGCGAGGCTCGCTACAAAGAACGCGAAGAAAAATTAAGATCCGCCATTGCCCAGCGCGAAGCTCGTCTCCAAGAATTGGAACAACAACTCACACAACGAGAAAACCAACTGGCTGATCAAGAAAAACAACTCAGCGAACGAGAAAAACAACTGACTTTTTTACGACAGGAAGTAGAATCCCTAGAACAGTACTATCAGAACTATCAAGCCCTGCGTCAGGGGAATGTCGCTCTGGTTCGCGGTCAAGTTCTCGCCTTTGGTGTCGTGCGCGTAGTTGATCCAAACGCCGCTCCTCAAGCCATTGAACAACTCTTGCGGGAAGCCAATCGCAAAGCCGTTGAAATCACGCGCCAGAATCGAACCGATGCCGATGAGCCTCTCGTGAAAATTGCGAAATCACAGGTTGAGTCGTTAATAAATCAGATTAAGGACGGAAAAGACTATGTGGTGCGAATCCTCTCTGTGGGTAACTATGTGGAGGGCGAAAAGGACATCCAAGTGTTTGCCGATGCCGCCCCCAATCAAATGGTCTTTCTGGCAGGGGAACCCTTGGCTACCATTTCGGTTGATGCGGCAACCATGACTAACGAAGAAATTAGGCAACGGCTCGATCAGTTGCTAGCGGCGGCTCAGTTCCGGGCGCGTCGTGCTGGGATACTCGGTAGTATTCAGATTGGAGATGGTCGCATTGTTACGGTGATTAACTTTATTGAACAGTTAGAAAAGTATGGTCAATCGGTTGAGCTCAAAGCCATCACCCAAGAAACAACCGCCACGGCTGGCCCCTTGAAATTACAGTTAGTCGCGATGCACAATGGACAGGTGATTTTTAAAACATGAGTTGTTCACTCGAGAATAAAATCCTTGCTTTTAGGCTTCGATCCGGGACGCGATAAATGTGGTTTAGCCGTCATGGGAAAGCAGC
>DATNQL010000168.1:0-8547 GCA_036704025.1 Stenomitos sp. | reverse complement strand
GATCAAGCAGGAAAATTACGGCAATCACGTTACCCGTGGCAACTTGAGCCGCAATTTGGGCATCTCCCCCCATGGGACCGGACAACATGCGTTCCACAGGTAAACCTGTTCCTTCTTGGATGCGCTGTCCGGTGGTTCCGGTTGCGATTAATTTGTAGCGGGCAAGGATGGGTGTATGGGCACGAACAAAGGCAACAATATCGTCTTTTTTGCGATCGTGGGCAATCAGGGCGATGGTGGTGGGCATAGTTGACTAGAGCAGGATTCAGAAGTCAGAAGTCTTGTAGTCAGAATAATGGTTATCGAGGATGAATAGCCAGTTTGTGATCAGCTATGTAGGCGATCGCTTTTGTGGAGGGTGGGGGAGATGCGATCGCATTCTTTAGTTACAAGAGATTGTGCGAAGCTGTGCCCACAGTTGATGGCAACATTTATTTAACTTTCGGCAGCAACATATTTTTTGATCTAAGGCAACCAAAAATCGGGCAATAAATCCTTCCCTAAACCGCGCACTGTCTTATTAATCGCCCGACCTAACTGAATATGGGGTTCATCCGGTTCAACAGGGATAATGTTTGCATTACGTCCATAACCCAAATAAGCGATCGCAATATTGGCAGCTTCCAAACCTGTAACATACGCCTTCTCCTGTGACCAAGAACCGTGGCGAGTGACAATCCAATCCCCACTCATAAAAATATTCTCGATAGTCGTCACGGCTGGCATCAAATATTGATAGCTACCCGGTGCAAAATGCGTCACACCTTGCGGTACACGAATCACACAACTATCGATAACTTTTGCCTCTCCAAACGCTGGAATACAGGTGGCTAAATCACGCTGAACCTTCTCTACAATTTGCTCATCACTTAGAGGTAGCAACTGATTCGCGTGGTAAAAGTCGGCTTCAATCACACTACCGGGTTCATCACGATATTCATCTTGCAAGGCATTGAGGTCAAAAAATGTCCATCCTGTTGTAGGGTCAAATCCAAAGCAGGCATTTGAGGGATGGCGGATGTTTATTTTGCGATCGAACCACAACCGCGTTGCCAACACATCAATTGCTCCTAAATTCTTCAAGTCTCGGAATTCCCGATAATTTTGCAATGTTGAGCTATTGCTAACTATCTTTTTCATGCCACTGACGCTAACACCAAAAATCACCGCGTCTGCCTCAAAAACTTCATCGCCGCAGACAACTCCTTTTGCCTTACCCGTGCTGTCGAGAAGAATATCTGTTACTCGTTGATTTGTGAGTACCCTACCGCCAGTTTGCTGGATGCGTTCCACCCAAGGTTTAAATATCATTTCCCCAACCGTTCCCCGACACCAAACCACATCAAAATCGGGTTGATGAGCGAGGATAAAGTAATAAAGCATCCCCAATGCAGCGGCTGCCGAACACTGTTCCCCTGGTGCAAATAAGCCGACTAATAGCATGGGTTCAAAGGAATCTTTATACAGTCGGGCGGAGACGCCAAACTGTTTAAATAGTTCACGGGCGGTTACTTTGTCATAGCGCTGCCATGCTTCATCTGAGTTGTCAAAATCGACAACGGCATAAAGTAAGGGTAAAGCAGAAAGACGGTCAATGAGTGGTAATCGCTGGAACTGGGTGTAGAGAAAGGTTCCGAGTGGGGTGGGGAGTCGCGGTTCGTTTTGGAAAATAGGTGATTCCACTTCCAACCCGGCAGGGGAATATTGGGAGGAACGGGTAAACGGGGTAAACGGATTTAGTCCCAATTCTCGAACCACAGAAAAGATGTTGCGGTAGGGATACCAGAAGCCATGAATTCCACCCTCAACAGAACGTCCACCAGCCGTTTTCCAGCCTGCCACTAAACCACCGGGATAGGGGCTAGCTTCCAGGAGGGTAACGTCGTAGCCCTGTTTCGCTAAGTGGTAAGTTGCTCCTAATCCAGCCCAGCCTGCACCGACGACGACTACGCGCTTTTGTTCTGATGCTTCTGACATCCTTTACCTCGTGAGTATCTTTTTTCAGGATGCCATGATAGAAGCAACTCTGGTTGAGAATTATCCCAACGAAAAATTCCTTTGTTCGTATCAGTACAAGGAAATTAAGCAATGAAGACTTTAACATATATCTTCAACGACTACAAAGTGAGTGTTTACCCTCACCAAGAAAATTACTATGCTTGGTTTCGCCAAGCAGACAACTTAAGTAGTGCTATCAAAAAGGCTTTCCTGAGTGAAGACAAGCAAGGAAAAGTTCATAGACATCAATCTCTAGTAGGCCGCAAACGATTGGCTAAAGCGGCTGAAATAGCACTAGCTCGTTTTGAAACGCTCTCTGAAAAAAACTTTGACAACTTCAACACGATTCACCAGTTCGTTCAGTCTGTTGGCAATCAAGTTAAAGGCTTTGGTCACTTGGCTGCTTATGATATTGCTCTCCGCATAGCTAAATATCAGGGTTGCGATATCAAGGAAGTTCATCTTCACTCGGGTGTCACTGTTGGTGCTCGCGCTATGGGTTTCGATGTCAAGGATGGGGAAGTTATGTCTGTCGAGCAATTCCCTGTACCATTCAACCAATTAAGTGGAGACCACCTTGAAAACCTTCTGTGTATATACAAAAATGTTTTAGCTAATGCTTCTGCTAAGATTAGTAAAACTTGTATACATCAATAATAATTTATATGCGTATTTTAATAAAACTGTTCATCAGTATTTTGTTAACAGTAGCCTTAGTAATTATTTCTGCTAAATTGGTTTTGCGAGGGCAAGCAACAGAATTACACTTGGCTCAAGTCCAACCACCGATTCAACCGATGACACCTAAAGCGGCGATCGAGCGATTATTTACTAGCAAACAGATTCAAACGGATTGGTTTACTCCTTCATTTTTAGCTCACATTCCTGTCTCTCCCCAACAGGTGATCGAGAGCCTCAAAACTGCGTTGGGAGATTATCAAGGCGTGCAAAAAATCGACGAAGATTACTTGGTTATTTTTGAGCGCGGTTCAGTTCCCACGAAAATTGTTCTCGATGCTAGCGGTCGGATTAGTGGGCTACTTTTCGAGTCTCCTCGTGCTAAAGTGAGCAGTCTCAATGAGGCGATCGCACAGTTCAAAACGCTACCAGGCAAGGTGAGCCTGCTGGTTCTAGAAGACAATCAAGAACGAGCGGCGTTAAATGCCGCAACCCCTCTCGCCGTTGGTTCAGCGTTCAAACTAGCCGTTCTAGAGGCTCTCAAAGGACAGATTGCTTCAGGGAAGCGATCATGGTCTGATATCGTTGAACTTCAACCCCATTGGAAAAGCCTACCTTCTGGGATTTTACAGAACTGGCCCGATGGTTCACGACTGACAGTAGAAACGTTAGCCGCCTTGATGATTTCCCAGAGTGATAACACAGCGACAGATAGCCTGATTCATTGGGTAGGTAAAGCAGCAATTGAAGCGGTTGCTTTGCGGAATCGCCCGTTTCTTACAACTCGTGAGCTATTCCTACTCAAAAGTGTTCAGAACGAAGCTTTGCTTAAGCGCTATCGTGCTGGGAATGAAGCACAGCGTCGAATCGTACTCGATGAGGTGAATCAACTTCCTCCACCAGAGTTAACGGCGTTTGGGTCAAGCCCAAACGCTCTCGATGTAGAGTGGTTTTTTACATCTCAAGAACTATGCAGTCTGATTGAGAACGTGGCTGACTTACCATTGATGAGTATCAATCCTGGTGTTGCCAGTGCTAAAGATTGGCAACGTGTAGCCTTTAAGGGCGGTTCTGAGCCGGGAGTTTTAAACTTGACGACTTGGCTTTTAGGGAAGACTGGAAAACGCTTTTGTGTTGCTGCTACCTGGAATAACGGCGAGTCCTTGGATGAAGCCGGTTTTATGAGTTTATATGGTGGCGTACTGGAGATTTTGAAGTAGGGCACGCAACGTTTTGAGCTGGAGTGTACATAGAGGATCTGAACAAGCGAGCGTACCCATTTCTCTTTCATTCCTTCACTCCAGCTCAAAACCTACCAAGCTGGGTCAACATAGAGATTAATGGTTAACTCTTTACGACCTGCGGGTACGGCTGTAATGCAGGCACAAATCGCTTCTCCATCATTGAGTTCAACCTCACAAGCATGACAAGTTCCCATCAAGCAACCGGTGGGAATAAACACACCAGCGCGTTCAGCCACTTGCAACATTGGCTCTCCCACTTCGGCATCAACTGTCACGTTATCGGGTAAGAATTGAATGCTAACACTCATGGGTTGTTCGTGATTCATGGTTAGTTTGTCTCAAACTAAGGAGGGAGTATTCAATGATGTCAGGCGTAGCTCTTCTCCCAAGATAGCCTGAAGCATAACTTCCTCCTTTATCCTTCTGACTTAGCTTTTTGAGACGGTAAAAATGGGCTTAAATCTAAATGCTCTTCTACCGTATCCGCCAGCACGTTTAACATCGTTTCTCGCTGTTCGCGGTAATTGGCAACACCTGTAGGAAGCGATGGGAGTCCTCGTTGCTGTCGCAGATAATTTAACCAGGCACGTCGCCAAGGCCCATTATCAAAAAGTCCGTGCAGATAACTACCCCAAACCGATTGATTAATGTCCACAATGCCTAAACCAGGGTCATCAAATAAAGGTTTACAAGA
The DNA here is from genome assembly GCA_036704025.1 of Stenomitos sp. Lineage (GTDB taxonomy): Bacteria > Cyanobacteriota > Cyanobacteriia > Cyanobacteriales > Coleofasciculaceae > Allocoleopsis. Next base: position 3,933 of record DATNQL010000168.1, on the reverse strand, counting down.
TGACTGTTTATTTCCTTCTTCGGACTCGACTAATCGCGATCGCCCTTGATGAATTTCGTAACCGGAAACTGGTAAACCCACTTGAGGATAATTGGAAGATACGAGCCGCTGACGCGCCACTTTATTACCCGCAATAACGGTTTTTAAGGGTAACAAACTTAATCCTTGATAACGTCCCTCTTGCCCTTCAATTCCCTCTGGATCGGCGAGCATTTTGCCCAACATTTGAAAACCACCACAAATTCCCAACACGGTTCCTCCAGCAGCAGCATACTCTTGAATCGCTGCCGCCATACCCGTTTTTTGTAGAACTAATAAATCAGCAATGGTGGTTTTTGTGCCTGGGAGAATCACCGCATCTGGATGTCCCAAGGGTTGGGATGGCGTGACATATTTTACGGTGACACTGGGTTCGGATTCGAGGGGGTCAAAATCCGTAAAATTGGAAATTCGGGGTAGGCGAATGACGGCAATTGTAATTTCGCTATTCGCCTTTTTTTGGAAGTTTCGTTCCAGCAAATCCAGGGAGTCTTCGGCGGGGAATATCTGCTCCATCCAGGGAATTACACCCACGACAGGAATGCCTGTGCGTTTTTCCAGCCAGGTGATACCGGAGTCCAAAAGCGATCGCTGACCCCTAAACTTATTAATTACCACTCCCTTAATTAAGGCGCGTTCTTCGGGTTCCAAAAGTTCCAGAGTGCCAACGACATGAGCAAAAGCGCCACCTCTGTCAATATCCACCACCAGCAAGGTAGGAGCATTTAAATGCATCGCCACTCGCATATTCGTCAAGTCGCGGTGCTTGAGATTAATCTCCGCAGGGCTACCTGCACCCTCGCACACGACTAAATCAAAGTCATTCGTCAGACGCCGGAGGGATTCTTCAATCACCTGCCAACCTTGAGTAAAATACTGCTCATAGTAATCGGCTGCACTCACTTTGCCCACGGCTTTGCCCATGAAAATGACTTGGGACGTCATGTCTCCTTGTGGCTTGAGTAAGATGGGGTTCATTTCCACACAGGGCATTACCCCGGCAGCCCAGGCTTGTACCGCCTGTGCATGACCGATTTCTCCCCCATTCGGCGTTACATAGGCATTGAGCGCCATATTCTGCCCTTTAAAGGGGGTGACACGCCAGCCGCGCCGCGAGAGAATACGACATAAAGCTGTGGCAACTAAAGATTTTCCTGCGTGGGAGGTTGTACCCACGACCATAATGGCTTTCATACTTTGGGTTAGAAGCGGGTTGTACTAGGCTGACACGAAAATGTAGACGCCACCTGTTGAAGCGTGCTTTAAAAAGGCAGTCTGAACCATCGACTCACCGCATTATAAAGCCGATCTAAAAAGGAGGGGGGAGGTAGGGTTCCGCCTTGATTTTCCCATTTTTCGACTAAATGACGCCCTAAAGGTGTTAAGCGAAAACTATCTGTAATGCCCTGACCATCGACTTCACGTCGTAAAATACCGACTTGAATTAACCACATTAACCCACTTTCGATCGCTAATTCCGATAGGGGGCGTTTTGTGTAATGGTGTTCAACACCTCTTTGTCCTGCAATCGCTTGCAAGGAAACACTCTGCGATTGCATCGCTGCCAATAAAGGTAGCTGGAAGGGTAAACACCGAATAGCTCGTTCTGCACGTTTGAGCGTGCTGGTCGAATATTGAATTGATTGAGTATCCAAAGGTCGAAGTGAAGTCATCGCAACGGTTGGTAAATTAACACCCTACTGACCGCTGGTTCGGTTTTTCTATCTTAAGCGGTTTCTATCGTATCCCGCCCCATCGTTTCTAACCAGTACGGCTCTTTTCTGGGAAAATTGTAATCTATTGTAATATGTAGAGTTGGATGTTTACTTTAGACCAACAGGATACAAATAAAATGGCTTTACAAGTTGGTATGGATGCTCCGGCCTTTACCGCCAAAGATAGTGATGGCAATACTATTTCCCTGTCAGATTTAGCGGGTAAAACTGTTGTGCTATATTTTTATCCTAAAGATGACACACCCGGTTGCACCAAACAAGCTCAAAGCTTCCGGGACAACTACACCGAATACCAAGGCAAAGATATGGTTGTACTGGGTGTCAGCCGGGACGATGAAGCATCCCATAAGAAATTTCAAGAAAAATATGGTCTACCGTTCCAACTCCTAGCGGATACCGATGGAGCGATTACCAAAGCTTACGATGTGGATGGGGGCGGTTATGCCAAGCGTGTCACCTACATCATTGACAGTAATGGCAAAATTGCCCATGTCGATGAGAAAGTCAAAACTGATAGCCACGCCCAAGATATTTTGGCGGCAATGGGCTAATTGACCAGAATTTATATCAATTGGGGGGTACGGTTGAACGTACCCCCTACTTTTTAATCACGCATTTGGACAATCCGATTGATTAATTGCCCTGTGGGTTTTGCGGCTGATTGTTAGTCGCTGGAGTTTCTAGGAGTTGTGGTTCTGGGTTGCCAATCAGTGCACGTTGTTGGCGCTTGAATGCTTCAGTGGCATTATTCAGATTTCGATTTTGCTCTTGGGAAAACTCGCCCATATCGCGCATACCCCCCAATTGAGACTGATGAATCATTTGAAAGATGTTGAGGTCGCCACCACCTAGGTTTCCACCAAAGGAATCTCTCTCATTTTGTCGAGACGAATCGGGGAAAGTTTGAACACTACCAGGTGCGGTTTGAGCCGAAGCCGATTGAGGGAGAATCATCCAAGCGATGGCTACCGTTGAAACGCCTACGCCAACAGCTATTCGAGCGAAGCGCGTTGAGGCGAATGCTGAAACAAACGGGTTACTGATCTTCATGGCGGTTTAGGGCAAACTATGCTAATTCAATAATGACACTTAAGAAATGCGGCGGCGCAACAAAGGCTGAATGGCCAGTAATATGACAACATCAAAAACTAACAACACGAGCAGCGCGCCCCCAAACGAAATAGACGCCCATGGTGCTTGCATCACCATACTACCGAGTGACCAATCACTGTGGTTATAAAGATAACGAATCGGTTCTATCGCATAACTCAGAGGATTGAGGCTTGCCACTATTTGCAACCATCCTGGCATAAAGGATAGAGGTGCCAGAGCGGTACTGGCAAACAGCAAGGGCAAGTTGGTGACAAAAATTACGGCTATGAGTTCAATGTGTCCGGGAAGGGCAAAGGCTAATCCCAAACTCAATGCCGTCACCCCCACCACTAACAAAAGAACAATTAGGGTAATTACTGCCAATCCTACTGGACTAGGGAAACCCGCCCCTAAAAAGGCGCAAGTAATAATGATTGCTGCCGCTTGAATCAAACTCAGAGCAATAATATAAATCGCATTGGCAGCAACAATGGAGAACCGAGAAGCTAGAGGTGCCACCAGTAAGCGATTCAAGAAACCAAATTCTCGGTCAAACATCACGGGCAAACCAGCATTCAGGGCACCTGCGAAGACGGTGAATACCAATACCCCCGCACCCAGGAATTTCCCATAAGAAAGACCCTCTCCAAATAAGTTTTGCGGCGCATTTTGAAACAACGCCCCGAACAGAATGAGCCACATTAAAGGCTGAACAATTCCGGCAATTAAGGTAGAAGGACGCCGCTGTAATTGAATGAATAGACGTTTGGTGAGGGCTAAAGTTTCTTGGATAAATTCACCCAAACCTGGCTGATCGCTGATTAAGGTTGGATTGGATACGTTGGGTTGTAAGTTAATCTCTGATTTAGAAGGAGTAATGGTTCCGCTCATCTTATTTTTTATCTTTCCACTAGATTTTGATGGTCTTGGGTGGAACAGGACATCTTGCCTGTTATTGTTAGCCAAATCGACAGAATGCTTGTGTTCTAAGTAGGTGGGCACAAATAAACGAAGGTATATCAAAAAATGTTAAGAGACTATAATCCTCTTCCCTTCTGTCTTCTGC
>DATNQL010000167.1:0-2268 GCA_036704025.1 Stenomitos sp. | reverse complement strand
AGTCGTCGAGCGGTGGCAATCATTAATTGGTCTGCCACGTTATGCCCCAGACTATACTTCACCATCTCAAAGTGTTCTAGTTTGAGTAATAAAACTGCAAATAACTTATTTTGATGATGTTTCGCCGCTTCGATTCGCTCTCCCAGACGTTGTGAAAATAAAGCCCGGTTGGGTAAGCCGGTTAACGCATCGTAATAGGCATAGCGCCACAATTGGGCTTCGGTATGTTTGCGCTCCGTCATATCCTGAGCCACAGCCATACCTGCGAAAATTTCTCCAGAACGGTTGGTCACCGGCAGCACCTGCACCAGGTATACTCGGTTAGCGTAGGGGACTTCCAAGGCTGCGGTCATTCCCGCCAGTGCCTGACGATACACTGGCTCCAATAGATTACAAATTTCCGGTTCAAAGGTTTCCCGAAACATTTTGCCTTCCACCAACTCGCTGGAGAGTCCCAGCGCTGAGAGTTCCGTCCCTTCCGCTAAGATGTAGCGTAAGTCGCGGTCAAATAAAAACACAGCACCATTGGGAAAATTGCGAGCTAACGTGCGGTATTGCTCATCTTTTGTCCGCAACTCTTGCTCAGCTTGCTGGCGCTCCGTGATGTCTTGTGCCATGGAAAGCATACCAACAACCTTGCCATCGGCTTCCTTAAGGGGAGTGTGATACCATTCGCAAATGATGATATGTCCATCGTAAGTAAGGTTTTCGTTGACACTGTGTACCGTGTTCTCCCCCGCCACCAGTTGTCGAAAACTCATCTCTAGCTGCGGACGAGCACCGACTGGAGCGATTAACTCACACAACTTTTTTTCGAGTACATCTGCTTTGCTAAAGCCAAAGATTTTTTCAGCCGCAGGATTCCAGTCGATGACACACAATTGGCGATCGCTGACTATACAGGCGATCGGCATATGATTAATTTGTAGCTGTAGACGTTCTTGAAGCTGTTTGGTTCGTTCATACAACTGAGCATTGAGAATCGCCATCGTACAGCGTTCGGCGGCAATTTCCAACCTGTGAAGTTCGCAATCGTGTTGAGGATGAATATTCTTCCAACTCACTTGTAGGACACCCACTAATTCGCCTTGGCGTTGCAGTGGGACACCCAGAATCGAACGGATATTACCTGATTTGGTGGCAATGAGACGCGAATCGGTTTGAGCATCTTCAATATATAGCGGTTGCCTGGTTGCCGCGACTGTACCTGCAAAGTCTTCGCCCATCGCTACAACATAATTAGAGCGAGATTCTGCATCTATCCCTAGACTGGCTCGCACATAGAGCCGATTATCTTGTTTCAACAGAATGACGGCAGCATCGGCACGCATCACTTCTACAATGCGCTGAAGTAGCACTTCCAATAGTTCTTCTAAATGCAACGTGCTAATGCTATTGCTTGTGACGGTAATGAGGGCAGATAAATCTTCTTTTTCTCGTTGAAGTTCTTCAAGAAGCCGTTTTTGTTCGGTGATGTCCTGCGCCATGCTCATTAAACCAACCACCGCTGTTTGGTGGTTGCGGTAGAGATTTTGGGTGGAGAGATACCTTTGCTCTGGTTCTCCTAGGAGAAAGACCTCTTCGTAGACTTGGGTTTGTCCAGATGAGATTACTTTTTATTATCCTCCTTAATTTTAGAAACAATCTCAATATCCAAGTCTTTTGTATGAGTGTCCAGGAAAATAATACTCAAGTTATATTTAGAGTCAGCTGATCCCGCCTGACGCTAAAATAGGCACCAAGACCGGGAGAAAGCAAGATTGATGTTCATGAGTTCTGGTCTGTGCCGTTCATGGCAGTTCCTGAAATCCTGGGATGAATGGGTCAACAGTTGTCTGTTGTCCACTGTACAATTGCCTGAATGAGTCCTTCTAAAGTATATTCCTGGGCTTCGACATCAACTCGCCCCAACAACTGGCGGCAAGTGATGGAGGTTTGAGGACCAATGGAGGCGATACAGATGTTTTGCAATCGAGATTGGGCTGTGGGAAACTCTTGAGAATCTTCCGGCAGCGATTTCTCTAGGAGTTGAACAAAGTGCTTGACTGTTTTGGAACTGGCAAAGGTGATAATATCTACTTTCTGTTGTTGCAGAGCTTCTAGGGCGGCTGGAGCCATTTGGGCAGGGCACCCTGACTCATAGGCAGCAACTTCCGTGACTTGTGCACCTTGGGCGGTAATCTCCTTCACCAATACATCTCTTCCCCCACTTTCTACACGGGGAAACAATACACTTTTACCCTCTAGGGGTTCCGGGAAGTGTTCAAC
>DATNQL010000166.1:0-2266 GCA_036704025.1 Stenomitos sp. | reverse complement strand
CCGAGGTTTCCAGTTGTACCAGTTTTTCGCGAGTTCCTCGTTCTCTGGGTTGCGCTCTGGATCATCCCAGATGAATGGCAGCGACCCAGTGCGAGAACCATGCTCATACAGTGCCGACGTACTGACACGGGCAAGCATCCCCACTTGAGGCCAGTTGGTTCCGACCAGCGAGAGGGCCGTTTCAGCCGCTAGAGTTTTGCAGCTACCCGGTTCACCGTGCAGGTTACTCAGAGGGAACGAATTATCACGATTGAAGATTTCTTGGGAGTGTAGGCCAGCGACAACCCACCCCATCGTTAGTAGAACTTGATTGATATTCTTTTTGCCGAAGAACTGGCGAGAGGCATCTACCAGGTGCTTGAGCGCCTCTGGGTCTTCCGGAGCTAGTTCAGGGCATGGGATAAAATCATCCTTGCCCAGCGATGGATTAAAGACCCAACCCGACTCCTGCTCGTTAGTAGGTTGACCATCTTTGGTGTACTGGCGATCACGAAATACCCAGGTGCCATCTGCCTGTTGTCCGTAGCGGTCAATTCGTTTGAAGACTTTACCCTGGCGAGTCGTGCGGTATTCGTGCAGCCTGACATTTATCAGAGCGCCTAACTGAGCCTTACTCAGGTTGCACACAACGCCGACACCTAGAGCTTTCTTGACGGCATCGATGAAAGTGTCAACCTTGGTGTAATCGGTAGAGTTTAAGATTATCCGCTGTTGATGATCCTCAAATGAGCGCTTCACCTGCAACACCAGACCGCCGCCAAAATCGTCTCTAACTTTTCGCTCAACTACAAAATCAAAGTTACACAGGGGTTGCCAGACTTTCTTGACATTTTCCCCTTTCCCAACTGTTATCCAGGAGCCAATTTCACCTTGGTAGGAGGTGGGAGCTTTCCATGCATCCCGCGAAGAGCGCCACTGTGCCTCTTCCTCTTCTTGGTTAATTGCCTCGTCAATAGCATCCTCAAGCATTCGGTACATCTGCTCATTCGAGATACCGGAGGCTTGAAGATGGTCTATCCAGTTTTTGGCGTCTCCCTTTTCTGGCATGTCAGACCACAGCAGCAATGGGTCGAGCACTACCGCTGTTACTTTGTGTTGATAGCAGGCTTTAAGTAATGATGCTGCACTGCTGCGCCCTGTCTCATCATTATCTCCCCAAATCACCAGCAGTGGCTTATGTTCTGGATTAAGAGGAGGTTCAAGCCCTTCTTTTGCCAGGTCTTGGTCTACCTGTTCATCAACTTCAGCTAAAGTATTGCTCCACTGGAATGCTTCGCTCAATGCCACTGCTATCTGCTGAAGTCCGCCTTCTCCCCCCTGGTTGCAGGTGGCAGTTAAGCCGATGGCTCTCAAAGACTCAACGGCTTGTTCGCCACCAACAGCGAACACAATTTTACGAGACTGGATAGTTGCAAAAGCTTCATCCTGGCGATACAAAGGCCAGGGTTGCTCGCCTTTGCCGCAGTGCCAATCCCCGCTGTCACTTCGCCAGTAGGGTCGCACCTGTTTAGTTTGGTTCCCGTAGACCTTGCGGCGATCGCTCCACTGCGTGCGGACTACTTTCTGATTTTCAGAGTAATGATACTCAATGAATTGTTCCTTAGCCCCCGTTTTTGGGTCGTAGGTCACAATCTCTTCAATTTCCGAGAGTGGGACTTCCATTGTCCCGACTCCCAGAGAATCCTTGACCTTGAGCTTAGCTACCAGAGTGTGCTTACCTTGAACTTGTTTCCCGTTGATTCGATGGACAATGTGCAGCGTTTCAGTTCCGCCTGGATTCCCTGGCTTGAGGCGTACTGTGTAACCTTTGTCCACATCTTTAACTGGGATATGGACATCCTGATAACTGGGGATGTCTGGCTTACTTTGTGGCTGTAGGGCAACGACAGTGGGATATTTTTTGCTCTTGCGTCGTTTGCGTTCACTGCCAATGAGGGCAAAGATTGGGCGTCCATCTTTGGCGGTGCCGATGTGGTTCCAACCTTCAGGCGGGTTAGCGGTATCCGTCCACTGGCACAGAACTTTGTAGGCTTCCCCGGCTGAGTTCTTAATCAGGTAACAGTAACGCTCTTGTGAGCACAATGGGCAGTGTTCCTGCGAGGAAGCCTGATGCCCAGTGTCTTCGTGGCGATGCTTTTGGTGAAGGGGTAGCTCAGAGCTATTGATATGACTTGGAAGTGCTATCATCGTGCCACCTCCTTTGTTGCGAAAGGAGCGGTTTTTGCTGTCAAAATGGCGTTAATCGTTACCACATTCGCAACTGTTG
>DATNQL010000165.1:0-9105 GCA_036704025.1 Stenomitos sp. | reverse complement strand
GTTTCTGCTGTCTTTACAAGAATTGTCCCAAAGCCTAGAATGGCTAGCCCTGGATCGAGTCCCAAAATTCGCTGTTCCATCTGTCTTGACTAGAGGAAACGTCCATCCAGTCTATTACCCTCCCCTGGGAGACGACCAAACGTACAGAGCCTTCGACTCTGTCGTAGCTTTCCATCATAACTGCTGAGATTTTGATGTTCTATTTATTAACCCTTTGTCTCATTTTCCGAATATATCCTGGTGAGCCGTCGCTCACGCGTCATAAACAATATGACCACTTTAACCGCACCTAAGCTGCCACATCGAGTCTAATACTTGAGTCCTTCTACCGTACTTGGTTAAAGTCTATCCAGTCTTTGCATTCCCCAGACTTGTAATTAGTGATGTCTTCAATCAGTGTCTTTAAACGAGCTCTACGCACCCTACAACACGAATCGAAAGGTCGAACCCCCCAGCGAGTTAACCGATGGTTTAAATGGTTAGCGCCTGGATTATTGGTCAAACGCTGGTTACTCATCAGCGCTAGTGGTGTACTCTTGACCAGTTTGGGGGTAGCGATTTGGGCCAAGCTAACCCCTATTTTTTACTTACTTGACCTCACTTCTAAGGTTTTGGAAAAGATTGCGAAATTTGTCCCCAATTATGTATCCGGTCCGATCGCGATTCTGTTTGGTCTAGTCCTGATTTTTTGGGGACAAACTCGGACGGTTGGCTCGATTACGGAGGTGTTAAAACCAGAAGGGGATAAAGAACTCATTGATGTTCTCATGGCTCATCGCCGACTCAACCGAGGACCCAAAATCGTTGTGGTAGGCGGTGGTACGGGTCTTTCTAGCTTACTTAGAGGATTGAAGGTTTACAGCGCCAATATCACGGCGATTGTTACTGTCGCGGATGACGGGGGTTCAAGCGGTCGGCTACGGCAAGAGTTTGGCGTATTGCCGCCAGGGGATATTCGCAACTGTTTAGCGGCTTTGGCAGACCAAGAGAAGTTGTTAACCGAACTGTTCCAATATCGCTTCCAGGCGGGGAATGGTTTGGTGGGTCACAGTTTTGGTAATCTGTTCCTAACGGCGATGAGTGAAATTACTGGCGATTTGGAGCGAGCGATCGCCGCCAGTTCTCAAGTCTTAGCGGTGCGAGGACGGGTACTGCCAGCCACTCTGAGCGATGTTTGTCTGTGGGCAGAATTAGAGGACGGGCGTCGGATTGAAGGAGAGTCGAATATTACCGCCGCTAACGGTAAAATCATCAAAATTGGTTGCACGCCTGAACATCCCCCTGCATTACCGGCTGTACTGAAAGCAATTCACGAAGCGGATTACATTATTATTGGCCCTGGTAGTCTGTATACCAGTATTATTCCCAACCTACTAGTCCCTGAAATTGCTGATGCGATCGCCAATACTTCTGTACCTCGGGTTTATGTTTGCAATATCATGACCCAGCCAGGGGAAACGGTAGGATATACGGTTGGTGACCATATCCGCGCGATCGATGAGGCGTGTGGTCAACCCCTGTTTGATGCGGTTTTGGTTCATCGCAAAGTACCTTCAGCCCAATCTTTAATTAACTATGCTCAAGTGGGTTCTCATCCCGTGTTTTTAGATCGAGATGCTGTGGTGAAATTGGGGCGTCGCATTGTGTTGTCCAACGTGATGGATGAAGATGAGGATACTAATTGGGTGCGACATAATCCCGAACGGCTAGCGCGAGTGTTGCTTCGTTGGTATAACCGAGCTCATAGTTAGAATTGAGTTATTGGTCATTAGTTGTTGGTCACAAGAATACTTCTACCTCTGATTGACTTGACTTTATAAAAAAGGACTCGTTGCAAACAATTTTAAGGACTAATGACGGATGACTACGCTCTTTCTGACTGATGCTGAAGCCACGCGATCGCTGGGAGTAAGGTTAGGCAAATCTCTCCCGGCTGGCAGTGTGATTTTGTTAGAGGGCGATTTAGGGGCAGGTAAAACGACTTTAGTTCAAGGCATTGGCGAGGGGTTAGGGATTGAGGATGCGATCGTTAGTCCCACCTTTACCCTGATTAACGAATACTTAGAAGGACGTATCCCCCTGTATCACCTGGATTTATACCGCTTGGAACCGGCTGAAGTTGAGGCGTTGAATCTGGAAAGTTACTGGGAGGGGGTAGAGTATCCGTTGGGAATTGTGGCGATCGAGTGGGCAGAACGGTTGCCTTATAATCCGCCGAGTTATTTACATTTATGCCTTAAATATGATGAGGAAAGTGGGCGTAAAGCTGAACTTGTTTCTGTGGGTGAATTTGATTGGGGTGTGATGGGTACTAAATTATCTGAAATTCTGTAAAGGATGTGTCAATCAAACCTAAGACATTGATAGGATTAAGATAACCCAATAAGTGATTTTACTTAAGTAATCTTCACTAAAACTTGGGTAATGAGCTGACGTGCGAGGTTAATAGTTAGTCAGTTTGATTTTCTATAACTAAAAATTTTTCTTTATCTGCGTTTCAGAAGCCTCTGGAGTGCCAATTCTACCTAGGGCTATCCACCCGTTTTGATGGGAGTTGACAGGCTGATTTGAGTGAGTAAACCTCTTGCAAAAGTCAATTTTTGCCCCCTTAACCCCTCAACTTTGGCTGCCATGTACACACATCTTGCTTTTGACTCGCAAATGCTGCATTTAGCCCCCCTAGCCCCCCAATTCTGGGGGGAACAAGATTGTTTAAGTCCGCCAGAATTGGAGAATTTAGGGGGCGAGAAAGACTTGTGTGTATGCAGTAGCCAACTTTACTTTGGGGGAACCGGATTCAAAGTGCCCCAGAATTGGGGGATTTAGGGGGCGTTCCAGGATTTATGCAAGAAGTCTAGTAACTCGGCTGTTGTTGACTGCCTTCGTGCAATCCCTGGAATTGTGGGGAAGGTGGGTTGGAAATGGTGAAAGATAGTCAAAGTTGGAATTGGCGGTTAGGGTTAGCTGGATTTTTAGCGGTTGGGAGTGCGATCGCGCTTTCTGGGAATTGCACTCTAGCTCAGAGCAATATCGTACCTGACAACACATTGGGAGCTGAAAGTTCTGTCGTTATACCTCTCGATCCCGACTTATCTGTTGATGTAATTGATAATGGGGTAATTCGGGGAGCTAATCTTTTTCACAGTTTTCTGGAATTCAATGTTAGTGAAGGGCGAGGAGCCTATTTCTACAGTCCCAGTTCAGATATCCAAAATATTTTGGCGCGGGTGACGGGTAGAAATCCTTCTGAAATTTTAGGAACTCTTGGTACCTTCGGCAGTTCTAATCCCAACCTGTTTCTGATTAATCCCAATGGAATTATTTTTGGTTCAAATGCCAGTCTTGATATGGGTAATGCTGGTTTAGATATTGAGGGAATGGGAGGTTCATTTGTTGCCACAACAGCCAATGCAATTCTCTTAGGCGATAGAGGGATTTTTAATGCTTCTGAACCTGCAAAGAGCAACCTCTTGGCAATTAACCCATCGGCGTTCTTCTTTAACGCCATGTCTGCGAAAGCAATTATTAACCAATCCTCAGCATCTAGCTCAGTACTAGGTTTTCCTATCAGAGGGCTTCAAGTTCCAAATGGTAGAAGTTTGGTGTTATTGGGTGGTGATGTGACGTTAGATGGAGGAAACTTGAATGCCCGGGGGGGTCGAGTTGAATTGGGAGGAGTCGTCGGCTCAGGAGTGGTAGGACTCAGCATTGATGGCAACAATCTACGGTTGAGTTTTCCTGATGAAATAGGACGAGCTGATGTCCGCTTGATCGAGAGAACTGTTCCTGGAAGACGTTATAATTACTCGGTTGCATCTGAAGTTAATGTAACCGCTGCTCCCGGAGGGAATATTACCATCAATGCCCATAATGTCAATATTATGGAAGGAAGCAGCCTTGAAAGTGGAATAGGACTAGATTCAGGAGTAGCTGATAATAAAGCAGGGAATATTGAGATTAACGCTACCGATAAGGTGACGATTGATGATAGCCATATTGTTAATAGAGTAGATTCCGGGACTACAGGAAATGCTGGAAATATAGTTATCAGAACACACTCACTTTCGCTATTTAACGGTGCTATCTTGGATGTCAGAACTGAGGGACAAGGAAATGCTGGAAATGTGATGATCAACGCTATGGATTCGGTCTCCTTTGACGGGGTTAATACGATGGGTTCCCCCAGTGCTGTCTATAGCAATGTGGATAGTGGAGCTGTGGGAAATGGTGGTGACATTAACATCAAAGCTGGATCGCTTTCCTTAACCAATGGGGGTCTACTACAAACTGTTGTCAACAGTGCCTTTGATGCTATAGATCCCGATGATTCACTCCCTGCTGGACGAGGAAATGCAGGTAACGTTAATATTGATGTCCGCGATGCAGTCACTATTGTTGGATTGAGAGGAGCGAGAAAGGGATTGCCTAGCCTCCGTGGCGCTTACGCTGGTGTAATCAGAGGCTTGAAATCTAGTGGTATTAGTAGTTTTGCAGATGTAGGAGCAGTAGGCAATGGCGGTGACATTAATATTAAAGCGGGTTCTCTCTTTTTAATGGATGGAGGACAACTTAATGCTGACATTTTTGGTCAAGGAAATGCAGGAAATGTAAACATTAATGTCCGTGACCTATTAACGCTGGGTGGGACAAATACTTATAGCTTTTTTGAAGGAGACAAGAAAGTAACCTACCTACTGAATAGCGCTATTCTCAGCCAAGTTGGGCAAAAAGCGACAGGTAATGGTGGGGACATCAATATCCATGCTGGATCGCTTTCGATGAGTGATGTTGCTGAGATTTCGGCTAGCACATTCGGTCAAGGGAATGCAGGAAACGTATCAATATGGGTTAATGAAGGTGTTTCTCTAACAAACCTCAGCAGCATTAGAAGCGTTGTAGAGCCAGGAGGTATAGGTAGTGGAAGAGATATCAATATTCAGGCGCGCTCACTGACCTTGACCAACGGCTCTCAAATCGTTGCTGGTATTTTCCGGGAAATCGGCAATCTTCCTGGAGGACAAGGGAGTGGAGGAAATATTCGAGTTGATGCTTCTGATTTTATTAATCTCTCTGGGGTCAGTTCTGTTCAACTCCCATTTCCTGTAGCTAATCCTTTAAATGCTTCCACTATCTTCCAAACAGAAGGAATATCAAGTGGATTGCTGACAATTACCGAGAGGGGAGCTATCGGTCAGGCAGGAAACATTACAGTTAATACCAAAGTGTTTTGCATTACCAATGGTGCAGTTGTGAGTGCCCAAACGGAAAATTCTAGTAATGGAGGCAACATCATAATTAATGCTAATACCTTTGAGGCTCAAAATGGTGGACAACTTCTTACCAGTACTTACAACAGTGGGAGGGCAGGCAACATAGTTATCAAATCTACAGATAGCGTTACCTTAGTGGGTAGCGATTCTACTCAACCTGCCAGACTAGATCAATTTGGTAGGGATATAGTTGCTAATGATGTTCCCTTCAGTGGTTTTTTTGCTCTGACTGAAGATACTGGAACTGCGGGAAATGTGACGATTAATACCCCCCAGTTAACCGTCCGAGATGGAGCGCAAGTATCTGCTTCTACCTCTGGTATGGGAAGATCTGGAAACATCTTTGTTCAAGAAGCGGATTTGGTTTTGCTCTCCAACAAGAGTTCGATTTCTACTGAGTCTAGGAGTTCTGGTGAAGCTGGGGATGTAACGATTAACACTCAACAATTGACCCTTCTGGGAGGATCGGAGATCTCTGCTGAAACTGTATCAAGTCGAGGCGGAAACATCAGACTACAAGGGTTAAACACTTTACAGATAATTAATAGTTTGGTATCGGCTTCTACTGAAACTGGAACAGCCGGAGACGTAACTGTAAATGCCACCGACTCAGTGCAATTGAGCGGAGCAGGCGGTCTATCTGTCGAGGCAACGCAGGGCGGCACTGCTGGGAACTTAACCGTTAAAACCGGACAAATGTCTGTTCGGGATGGAGCACAAGTAACAGTAAGCAGTCCTCAAGGTCAGGCAGGTAATCTAAGCATCACTGCTAATTCTCTATCTCTAAACCAAGGTACGATTTCTGCTGAAACTGCAAAAAGTAGCATTGAAGGAGGAGCAAATATTACCCTACAAGGCTTAGATCTTCTGCGAATGGATAACGAAAGCCTGATTTCTGCTAATGCTCTCGGCAACGCCAACGGTGGCAACGTCACAATTAACTCCACCTTTATCGTTGCTACACCCCCAACCGGCCCCGAAGGCAGCGACATCATCGCCAATGCTGATCGCGGCAACGGGGGACGAGTCAATGTCACCACTCAAGGATTATTCGGCATCCAATTTCGACCCCAACGCACCCCTAAAAACGATATTACCGTCAGTTCCACCTTCGGATTATCCGGAGAATATATCCTCAACACCCCAGGCGTTGACCCCAGTCGGGGATTAGCTCAGTTACCGACTAACCTGGTACATGCAGAAGAACTCATCGATCGCCACTGTACTCCTAATCAAAGCTCAGATCGACGCAGTAGCTTTACCGTTACAGGTCGAGGGGGTTTGCCACCTAGCCCCAACGAACCTTTGAGGAATGAGGAAGTCATTACCAATTGGATTACCCTCCCCTCTGAGGAAGACAACCGGGATGCTGCAACTAATAACCAGCCCACAAATTCTACCAATCAGCCACTCGTAGAAGCTCAAGGATGGGCGATTAACGAGCAAGGGCAAGTTGTTCTCACAGCCGAAACAACCACAGTGACACCCCAGAGTTCTTGGCTACCCTCCCCGTCTTGTCCGGCTTCTCAGACTGGTAAGCTGTTCCACATTTAACTTGCATATTTAAACGCGCAAGATGCCCGTTCCACAAGAGTTGTACCACTAATAATTGAGAAAACTAGATGTGGAGTAGCTTAATAGATAACAAAAATACCCAGGATTTATGCCAACATCATCGTTTTGCCCTCCCGACTCCCCAAATCTGGCTACGGTGTGACACACAAGTCCTCTGGTTTGTGTATGAGGCGATCTTGCCCCCTAAATCCCCCAATTCTGGGGGACTTTGAACTTCCGGTTCCCCCCAAATTTGGGGGGCTAGGGGGGCGAATGCGTAAGTCCTGATATCAAGTTGGATTCTATAGTGTGATTGTGAAAGATTTGGCCTAGAGTGAGAAGCGATCGCCTTTGCTGGTGCGCTTACATGCGATCGCACCCCTATCCCCCCAACCTCACCATTACACCTCATCAGGATTCACCCCCATCTGACGCAACCGTTCTGCCAAGCGATCGGCTCGTTCATCACCCGTTAGCAACAAATTTCCTTGACTATCCCACCAACGCAACCAGGGAAGTGTCATATTTCCATATTGCCCTTGCCAAATCCCTAACTCAACACCCATCGGAGAAATAAAATAATGACCCCTCTCGTTGGCACTCAGACGTTGATAGCGACCCTCTTCTAAACGATACACTTCCACCGAAGATTTTTTCACTTCATAAATGGCATAAAAAGGAACGCGAATTGCTTGTTCGTATACCCAAAATTTGCCAGCTTTTTTTTCCTTGTCTTCACTCAAAGGTGGTGGGGTTTTATCTCGCTCCTCCGCACCATCCCCAGACACAAATTCCAGGACAATTAGCGGTGCAACGTATTCCTTCCACAAAACATAAGAACGCCGCACCTCCCCATTTAGAAGAGGCGGCACATTGGGGACATAAAACCAATCCGGTGCTTCAGCACCTCTCTCTGGTGGTTCCGTTAAGCGCCAGTAAATACCACAATCTTGACCGATGCAATATTGTCCGTCCGGATGGAGTCGCTGCAATACAGGTCTGATAGAGTTAGTCAAAAGATTACTTTGGGGATGTTCTTGAAAGTTCTTCACAAAAGTCCCGTCTGATTCAGGTAACTGAGTGTGATCGGGGAGATTGGTAATCTCAGGTTGAGGAGTTTTGGCAAGAGTCATATTAATACAATTGAATGTCGATTTTTAAAATCACTAGGACTCAGATTTGTAACAATCGCAATAACCCACCAGGGATTTAAACCCCTGCGTCATAACTAAAGTCGTCTAAAGACGATTGGATAAGAATATTAGTCCACTTTAGTGGACTTAAGCTATGAGCCAGGAAATTAATGATACTGTTGGCGAATTCATGTGGGGTGACGCCCCAAACAGGGAAATTCTGTAGGGGTACCCCTTGTGGGTACCCTACATCTAAGCAGGGCATCCACAAGGGATGCCCCTACCCAACCCTACAATCTGGGTTTTGGAGATGAGGGGTTAAACCCTTCGTTAATTGACCAACGTTATCATTCCTTTCCTGGCGGATTATGATGCTGATTGAAAATAGTGCAAGATGTCAATAGGTGACATTAATGAAGTGTAACGCACCACTTACTTCAAGACTAATTACTAACACCAAAACTCAACGCTGTACCTCTCACTTCAGTATTCAACTTCCCTTTTTCATAAACCACTTGACCCCCGACAATGGTATAGACAGGCCATCCCGTTAAATCCCACCCTTCAAAAGGACTCCAACCACATTTGGATAAAACTTCCTCACGTAAAACAGGACGGTAATTCTCCAAATCTACAAGTATCAAATCCGCATCATAACCGGGAGCGATCGCACCTTTTTTCGGAATCCCATACCCCTTCGCCACCGCCGTAGACATCCAGTTTGAGACTTGAGCAACTGTACAACGCCCTTGCATGGCTTGCGTCAGCATGAGTGGCAGTGATGTCTCTACTCCCGGCATTCCCGAAGGAGAATTGGGATAAGTTTGGGCTTTTTCTTCTAAGGTGTGAGGGGCATGGTCGGTCGCGATAAAATCAATTACACCGTCGAGCAAGGCTTGCCAGAGGACTTCGTTATCATGATGCGATCGCAAAGGAGGATTCATCTGCGCTAGGGTACCTATTTTTTCATACGCACTCGTATTCAGTAATAAATGCTGAGGTGTTACTTCTGCTGTCACCCAACTCGGCTTATCCTGCCTGAGTAATTCCGCTTCTTCAGCCGTAGACATGTGCAGAATATGCAGCCGTCTTTGATATTTTTTAGAGAGTTTCAGTGCTAACTGAGTCGCATTGAGAGCGGCTTGATT
>DATNQL010000164.1:0-5345 GCA_036704025.1 Stenomitos sp. | reverse complement strand
ATTTGCTGAATACCTCAACTGGGCTAGGTCACAATTCCAGGCCAAAAAATGGGTTATTGTTTTCTTAGGACATGGCGGTCGTTTAGATGAAATTAGCCCAGATGAACATCCAATACCAGGCGTTAGTTCAGCAACTCAATGGATAAATATTCAAAAATTGAGTAATATTCTAGCCAATTTTAATCATCAAGTAGATAACCGGGTGGAGTTATTCTTCTTCCAAAACTGCAACAAAGGAACGATTGAAGTCAACTATACTTTTAGAAATACAGCTAAATACACTCTTTCTTCGCAATTACAGTTAGGCGCTCCGAATTCCTATTATGAACCGCTCCTGCAATTTATTGGACGTAATCCAGAAATTGATGGTGGTCAACTAGCGTCAAAGATTATGGAATTTGAAGCCAAAGATATGTACCAGAGCTACACAGCCGTAAACAATCGTGCTTTTGATGAACTGCCGACCAAAATTAATCCTGTAATTGAGTTAATCCTCTCATCTAATATAAAAACCATTAAACTTAGTGAACTCAAAACTTATACTTATATGGGTGATAGGTTTGTCGATTTGGTTGCCTTTTTTCAGGCAATCACAAAACAAGTGGGCATAGAGCCAAAAAAATATCAGAAATTTTTGGAATTTTTCAATAATTCATTGATTTATAGAGTGCAGAAAACGGGTACGATGCTTGGCTCAAGCACACAATATCAAAATCTTTCTGGTCTTGGTATGCTTTTTCCCCGGAGTAGGTCGGAGCTAGAAAAGTACCGTTATTTGCAGGTTTTCTCAGATTTAAAACTTGTGAAGCTTTTCGATGCCATCCTGTTGAACTGAAAGAATAACTTAAAGAGGCGCGATGCATCGCGCCTCTTTAAAACTTATCAACAGTCTCGAAACTCAGTGAGCAACGACTACTGACTCATCGCTGCCATCTGAGGGCTGAAGGTGTTCCGCACTTTTTCTGCAATTTGTGACGGTGTCAGTCCCAATTCTGCCTTCGATTCCTCTGGTTTGGCATGTTCAACTAAGAGGTCGGGTACACCCAATCGCATAACGGGTACGACAACATTATGATCCAGCAACGTCTCGGCTAAACCGGAACCAAAGCCGCCCATCACACAACCTTCTTCTAAAGTCACCACTCGCCCAATCCGCTGTGCCAAAGGCAGAATTAATTCGGTATCGAGGGGTTTGGCAAAACGGGCATTAATCACCGTGGCTTCAATTCCATGTTCGCTCAAAATTTCGGCGGTTTGCATCGCGGTATGAACCATTGACCCATAACCCACGAGCAATACATCGTCCCCGTTCCGTAAGATTTCTCCCTTACCAATGGGTAGCGGTTCCCATCCTTCTTCCATCAGGGGGACACCGTAGCCGTTACCGCGAGGGAAACGCATGGCGATGGGGCCATCGGTGTAGTTGACGCCAGTCACCAGCATCCGCTGGAGTTCGGCTTCGTCTTTGGGTGCCATCAACACCATGTTGGGTAAACAACGCAGGTAGGCGATGTCGTACATGCCTTGATGGGTGGGGCCATCAGCACCGACAATTCCAGCCCTGTCTAAGCAGAAGAAGACGGGTAAGTTTTGGATACAAACGTCGTGAACGATTTGGTCGTAGGCGCGTTGCAGGAAGGTGGAATAGATAGCGACAACCGGGCGTATGCCTTCACAAGCTAAACCTGCCGCCAGCGTAACGGCGTGCTGTTCGGCAATGCCTACATCAATGTATTGTTTGGGGAGTTTGGCATGGAGTTTGTCTAAACCTGTACCGGTTGCCATTGCGGCTGTGATGCCAACAATTTTGGGATTATTTTCGGCAAGCTTGACGAGGGTATGGGCAAAAACTTTGGAGTAACTAGGAGGCTTCGGTGCGCTGGCGGGGATGGCTTTGCCGGTGGCTAAGTCGAAGGGACTTTGGGCATGATAGCCGACTTGGTCTTGTTCTGCGATCGCATATCCTTTCCCTTTTACAGTTGCCACATGTACCAATACGGGGCCATTGTGGTTGTGGGCGGCTTTGAAGGTAGAAATCAAATCTTCGAGGTTGTGACCATCCACCGGTCCCATATAGGTAAAGCCCAGTTCCTCAATTACCGCCCCTACCTTCGGCACGGCGAGACGCTTCATCCCTTCCTTGACGCGTGCCAACTCTGGAGATAACGATTCACCGACAAAGGGCAAATGCTTAAACTGCTCTTCCAAATTGTCCGTGAGGAATTGCATTTGTGGGCTTAAGCGCACCTTGTTCAGGTAGCGGGAAATCGCCCCGACGTTGGGGGAAATCGACATCTCATTGTCGTTGAGTACTACCAACACCTTGGTATTGGGCATATGTCCGGCATGGTTAATCGCTTCGAGTGCCATACCCCCTGTCAGTGCCCCATCACCAATGATGGCTACGACTTTGAAGTTCTCACCCTTGATGTCTCGCGCCATCGCCATGCCCAGCGCCGCAGAAATACTAGTAGAGGCATGACCGGCACCAAAGTGATCGAATTTATTCTCGCAACGTTTCAAGTAACCGGCGACGCCATCCTTTTGCCGCAGGGTATGGAAGTTGTGGTACCGCCCTGTGAGCATTTTGTGGGGGTAGGCTTGGTGTCCGACATCCCAAAGTACCTTATCGTGGTCTAAGTCCAACGTTTGATACAGAGCAATGGTGAGTTCTACAACCCCTAACCCTGGACCCAAGTGACCACCCGTTGCTGCGACTGTTTGCAGATGCTTCTCCCGAATTTGGCGAGCAATTTGCTCCAGTTGACGAATCGACAAGCCGTGCAGCTGGTTGGGATGAGTAATTTCACTTATATGCATACCGACGTACTTTTTGAGTTGCTATTGGAGTTTTTTATCCGTTTTCCACTCTAAAGTATCTAATAGTTTGGCTAACAAGCGTCAAGCTGATTTTATTGTCGATTTTAGTTTCCTTGCCTCCTTCGCCTTATCTCTGAGAGTCGGGTTACAATGCGACAAAGCCTCCCTGGAAGCAGAGAGGCTCTGTTCAAGAGTATCAATTAAACCTTCTTACTACATTTTTCCTTTTTGCATCACTTCCTGAAGGTGTTGACGCACTTCTTGAGCTTGCTGCATGTCTTGCTGCTGTAACTTTTTGAACAATTCAACACAGGGTTGAGAACCCGTAGATTGTGCATCTTCCATGTACTTTTCATACGCCTTCAGGGCTTCCGACTTGCTTTGCAACACGGTCAGCAAATCGTACTCCAGGTTACTAATCGCTTGTGAATTTCCGTTTGTTGTCGTTGCCATTTATTTCCCTCCAACCAATATAGGTTATATAAACAACCTAACAGTGACGAATTCTCAATCCGTTTTTCATCTATCTAAAAGAAGAGGAAAAATTAGATCGATTGGAGAATTTTCGATGCGCCAACAAATAACCTAATTTCCAAGCATTTGCTTTACCCTTAACGAACGGCGCGGCTACCCCATCGCGATAGCCAACGCCTTACTTGAGTACAACCGCTTAACACTTTTCCAATTAAACTTTATTCTTTGGGATAGTTGACATCGACCCAACAGAGCGGTAGATCCTCCCCAGAGGGGAATTTTAATTGCTCTTTATCAAATGTTTCAGGATTCTGCTCTTCTTGCCCAGCTTGAGTTTGTCCAGAAATACTATTTTTATTGGGGTCAATCAGAGCTTGCATGTCCAGAATTTCGACAAGAGTGCCATTAGTTTTATCTTTAAGAAACATACGATTTTCCTCCTGAGGTGATTTGAGATACGACAAAATTCAATGAGCTGTCTTTGGGAAATACCAAAATTTCAAGAAAGGATATAAAATTCCCACAACCCTTACCTTTTTTATCCTAAAAAGACGAGGATTATTGACCCGCTGACTCAACAAGTTTTTTGAGACGCAGGTAAGCTTCCTCTGGGGTATAAGGTTCGGCTTCCTTTTCGCCAGGAATATAAAATTGCTGACTATCTGAGAAATAACGCACAACAAAACTTGGAATTAACCCTAAATCCATCGCTTTTTTACCCAGTTTTACGGCTGTCTCTGATAGAGTAAACTCATCATGAAACTGAAGTTTATCCATTTTTGTCGTCTCCCCAAAAGTCAGTCATTATATTCCTGAATCGGTATTTCAATTGAGAAGCAATTTAGAGGTAGTAAGAGGAGGGAAGGAAGTCTCAGCCCAAGGTCAGGCTGATCATTGATCTGAGATCAATAAACTCAGCCAATAACACTTCACTAGAGGTTAAATCGTCTGAAGTTATTCCTCAAAAAAGCACTAAAAACTTCTTCCCCTCCCTAAATCCCATTTTTAAGGAAAAATTGGGCTTTTACCCGATTATTGAGCCTCAACCCAATTAGGAAAGCAATCGCATTTTAGTTCTGATGACTTGGCTTAAACCTCTATCTAGAGACATTCGTTTGGTCACAACTGCAATAAATACAGATGCTCAGAACTGTAGCGGGCGTAAACTCAAGAGTCTGCACAAGCTAGCTCTACATCAAAAACGGGGTGATGAGCATCTGCATGAGCAAACATCTCTCTAAAGTTACGTTCTCTGATTGGGCGTGAATGTCCAATTCGGAAGAACTCCCCGAGTTCTTGCTAAGATTTCGAGCGAAATCCGTACAATAGATCAATTAAACCAATCACACTTAGGTGGATGTGGGGTGTATGCCTACCAAGTTCTTCAAAGCAATGACTCAGCCTATTGCGGGTATGGCCCTATTTGCTTTGATGGGTGCATCTTGGTCTTCCCTGACGGTTGCTCAGTTGCCCACCTTAGAGCCAGAGCAACTCCAGCAAGCCCCTGTGAATCAACGCTTGCGGCAACTCCAGCAAGCCCCTCCGGTGAATAACGCGACACAACTCCAGACCGCTTACATTTTAGGCGGAGGCGATCGCATTTTTATCGATGTTTTTCAGGTTCCGCAGTACAGCGGCGAACATCAGATCCCGGTCGATGGAGTCCTCTATTTACCGTTAGTAGGCGGGATATCGGTTCGAGATTTAACGCTAGTTCAGGCAACCAATGCCATCTCGACGGCTTATGCTCGTTTTCTCAAGCGTCCGATTGTTACCGTCAGGCTTCTGGCACCCCGTCCGATTAATGTTTTTGTGTCGGGAGAAGTGAATCGCCCCGGTTCTTTTACCCTCAACTTAACCGGAGGAGCGGGTAATAATCCAGGGGTACAATACCCAACCTTAACTCAGGCCATTGTACAAGCCGGAGGGGTAAGCCTCACGGCGGATATTAGTCAGGTTCAAGTGCGGCGACGACGGGCGGGTGGGGGTACCGATCAACTCTTGGTCGTCGATTTTCAGAATCTGTTGCAAACAGGCGATCGCACTCAAGA
>DATNQL010000163.1:0-2631 GCA_036704025.1 Stenomitos sp. | reverse complement strand
CAACTAAATTCCTCAATTGAGGTTCTAGGCGCTGAAAATATCGGTCTGTTTGAATGCAAAGGTCATCGATAACAGTCTTACGGACTAACGGATGCGTATTTTCAGTGAAGATGAGGTGCAAGTGTCCGAATGCTTCGCTGTCAGTTACCGAGCTAATTCCTTTAGTACATTGAATTCTTACGTAGGTTAGCGCCACAGTCGCCAGCAAGGTTTGACGTAGCGGAATTGTTTCTTGCTCTATGAACTGAGGCAACTGGGGCAGAGTTTGTAAGCACTCTGCATACCATAAATCCAATGTTGTCAGGACTTGTTCGGAATTTTTTAGATAAGCTTCCCTCAAACTCTCACTGATATATGGAATTAGGTCAGTGTGCCGTGTCATATCGCGCAGTATGTCGCGCAACTGAACCAAATGCAGTGGTACCACCATACGCAAAGTCCACAAACCCAAGCTACGGCGAACTGAAGGACTGGGATTTTCCGATAGCTGTTTCAAGAAGTGACACAGTTCCTCTGACAGCCCTGAGCTTTCTGGGAGTTTCTGAGGCGTGTCATATTTGGCGGCATAACCAATTGTCAGGGCAATTGTACTGAGAATGTTATCTTTGGGGTTCTCACCTTTCTTTTCGTTACGCCGTTCTGAGTTCAGCAAGATTTTGAGCGTGTCAAACAGTTCTCGATCGCGCCCGTATTCTCGCCATCGTTCCATAGCTTGGGCGGCAACTGCCTGTACGCCAGGGTTACTATGTGCGGCTAACTGGAGCAATGTTTCCTGAATTTCCTGGTTGTCAATTAAACCGATGTCACTGACAGCTTCAGCAATCACGCTACGGAGTTGTTTGCGTCGTAAATCGGTACTGTATAAGTTCTGTCCTACTCGAATGCCATACACTGTTCGCTCATAAGATTTTGGGCTTACCGATTTTTCGACAAGCTGTACCATTACCGGGAGTGCTGTTTGAAGCCGCAGGCGATAACTGTCCCAAGCCACTTCAAACAACATTCGACGTTGTTCGGGAAGCGAGCTCTCAAATTTCCTGGTTTTCTCAGCCTGTATCTCAACCAAGCGAAAGAAATTGTGGAGGTTATCCAAATCGCAGTAATCAAGCGCACGCAGAAACGGTTCCCGGCGATGCCATTCATGCTCGACCAATTCCCCCACACCAGCCATACACTGGTCATCGAACAGACCATCAAAAAAATTCAGACCCAGTGCCAGGAGCTGTTCGTGGGGCTTGAGAATCTTATGGAACCACTGCCTGAGTACTTCCTTGTTATTCTGAGCAAGCTCAATCAGCTTACCAATAGCTTCTTTGGAGAATGATTCCTTTTGAGCAGAGAGCAGCTCGACAAAGCGTGCGATTCGCTCAGGTGTTTTCAATCGCTGGGCAACTTCCCGAAGGGTTGAATCACCTATCTTTAGGTCTGTTTCCAGATTCTCATCTAGCAATCCTGGCGGTAAAGGCTTATTGACCTCCTTCAGTTGCTTAATGAGTAACTGAGCCAAATCATCAGTGCTATAAGAAACCTCAGCCGACAACTCCGGCCAAAATTTACTCTCACTATCAGACAGCTTCCAACTGCTTTTGGGTATATTGGTGCTAGCGATGATGTAATGACCATTTGAAAAAGCTGTTCGCTGAAGTTGGCACAAATCCTGCTCTATGTGTAGCGGTAAAATCTGGGGCAGGATAAAGATTGTGCTCGTCTCAGTTTCTTGAAGTGCGACATCAAAGCTCGGTCGGTCTGAACTGCGACACCACTCCTTAATTGGTATCTTCTGAGCAGCAGAAGTCGGTTGCTGCTGTAGCTTTTTACTAAGACGCCAAGCCAAATGCCGAGCTAGACCAGCTTTATCATCAATATCAGGGCTTTCTCCAAGTAGCAACAGGTTCTGCTCAACAAGGAGCTGAATCAGGTTCGGTGTGACCTTGGGGCTTATAAAGTTAGGTGGTTTGAACTGCTCAAGCTTTGGTTCAAAAAACTCAGGCTTGGCTTGATTAGTGATGATGCTCTGGGAAATACTCTCAATGGTGATGTCCCGACCTGCCTGAAGATTGCTGGCGGCAGACTGACTCGATGAAAAAGGCTCAGGGCGATCGCTCATTAACCTAGCTTTCTCCCAGATACGTTGTACTCTCTACATTTATTCCAGCGTCCAAATCCCTCGCCTCCCCTGGTAGCTAGAATCACTCCGGAATTTGCGGTTCCTAGAATTTCATCCCGTAGGATAATTTCCTACTCGGTTGTAACCCAGCACCACTCGCCGTGCCAACCCCAGCTCGATGATGTGGCGGATAGGAATTTGAAAGCTGAAAATGTAGAGCTGAGCAACTTAATCTGAGAGTTTGGACGGTGTGAGCGATCGCCTTAACTGAAAGAAACCGGAATAGGTAATACTTTCGGCTGTGATGGTCTGCAACATCACAGCCGAAAGTACTCCGCTGGATTTGCTGGGATTTTCTTGAGAATTGCTTGCGCCTTAGCTGTGCTGTTTCACGTCACCAATTTTTAGATTGCGACCTACCTTAACACCAGTCACGGCTTCCTGATTAGCTGAACCGCCTCGCGTGGTCGTTTGTTCTACACCACCGACTTCAGCGTCCCCTTCGACATTAACATCCTTAAAAA
>DATNQL010000162.1:0-3197 GCA_036704025.1 Stenomitos sp. | reverse complement strand
TCTTGATAGGACTTTACGAGCGACTCATCTCTTGGGTCGAGTTTTCAATATTATTTGGAACGATTTAGACTCTAGACGGTTGCGATATCACATAAAGTCTATGCAGCCGTTGATACACTCATGGCTTAATTTTAGTGTTTTCCCCTGAGTTATGGCTTTAAAATTTTTTCTTGTCTCTCTAGCTTGCAGGGTATCGCACAAAGTTCCCAAAAAACTAAAGAGAACATTAAATCAGCCTAAGGTTTTCTTAAATAAAGAATAAAATAGTTTATATACAATCAATCAATTTAATTCAATTATTTGATCTCTATTAACAAAACTATATTTCTTTAAATAAAAATCAATGGAATTCATCCTTAACTACTCTAGCGGTAAAGTAACAATCCCTAACCAAAATTCTTCGATCCGTTTAACAAGCTGAAACAGTTGTGATAAATCAGAGGATTTGATCACATAGCAATTCCCTTGAAGAGCATAACTTCGGAAAATGTCTTCTTCATGGTCAGAAATGGTTAAAACCACAATGGGAATCCGCCTAAGCTGTGGATCAGTCTTAATTTCGGCTAAGAGTTCTCTGCCATCCTTTCCGGGTAAGTTCAAGTCCAGTAAAATTAAATCGGGACGGTTAGCCTCCCGATAGTTTCCCCGGCGATGTAGAAAGTCCATTGCCTCTATGCCATCTGAGATCGCCACAATTTGATGACGTCCTGAATTCTCAGTGAGTGCATCTTTGATGAGGTGGGTATGTTCGGGGTTATCTTCCACAACTAGAATTAATCGCTGTGCCGGAGCTTCTTCCATATTCAAGGCAATACTCAATACTCAACTATCAACCAGACTGTTCTGATCAAGACCCCAATACCCAATGACAGAGTCGTTCAGAATTCTTCTCAATTTATTGTGACACTGGATGGGTCTTGACAAAATTAAGAAGAGCTTAGATTGCGAAGCAACGATGTCTGGCTTCCTCCGGTTTAAGCCAAAGCTTGAGTCAGGATATGGGGGCGCTCATCGATGTAATCCCTTAAACTCGAAATAAAATTACTTCGATAAGCTACGCTCTCGACTCAGCAGTGCAACGCTCAACGTCACGAGCACCACTCCCACCAGTTGCAAACCCTGTAGTGTTTCTTGAATCGTTAACCAAGCCAAAATCACCGTCAGTGCTGGATTACTCGCGCCAATCATCGAGGCAGACGTAGCACCGATCAGGCGAATCCCGAAATTGTTCAGCAAGTGTCCGGCAAAAGTGGCGATCGCAGACAGGAGCGCTCCAATCCACAGGGGAATCCAGATTAGCTGAGCATCCTGTACATTCCAGATTACAAGACTCGCGGCTGATAATCCTAATGTGGTGGCAAAACTAATCCAAGTAAAGGGAAAAGGATGTAGGGTTTCAAAACTCTTTTGAGCCACAACCGTATAAAGGGCATACACCACACCGGAGGCAATCCCGGTGATGATACCGATGAGGGTGAGGTGATTCGTGGTCATATGAGTATAGGGCATGGTCAGAAAACTGCCCAGTAATACCAATCCCATGACACTCCAGCGAAACAGCGTCGGACGATTCCCAAACCACCGCCAGGAAAATAGCGCAGTGAAAACGGGATAAGTGAAAAAGAGAGTCATGGCAATACCCGTCGGAATCAGCCCGATGGAAATATAAATCATTGCCAAGTAAAAAAACATGAGAACCCCGCATCCCAATGATTGCAGCAGCAGAGTCCGTTGTTCTAAATTCCCTAACTGTCTAATATCTTTCCAGGTTGCAGGGTAGAGTTTCGGTGCGAGAGATGCCATCAACGGAACGACTAACAGCATCCGCATGAACATCAATAAGAAAGAGTTCTGCAAGGTTGGTGTGACAAAACCCCCCGTCTGGAACAGTCCCAGAATCGTGTACTCATTGAAGAGAACTCGCACAATTACATTTTGAAAGCAGAAAAAGACAGAGGATAGCAGAACGATCAAAAAGCCAAGCACCGCTGAAATTGAGGATGAAGTACTGTTTGATTGTACTGAGGGGATGAACTCAACCGGTTTTTACGCTTCAACCGCTTGGACTAAATTGTCTAACTCTTGCTGCATCTTTTCACACACGAGATTATAGCAAGCATCCACATAATCCCCATCATGGGCAGCTTCTCGACCATAACGCTCAAAAATAATCGGTGGGCACACCCTAGTATGGATTTGTACAGGGAGTGGAATATTAGGTAAAGGGCCGATCGCCAGTCCCCAAGGCAATCCCAGATAAATCGGAAACACCTCTGGATCGATATCCAAAAACCAAGGCATTCCCCATTCGTGGAGTTGTTGCACTTGTTGATACAAGTCAGCGAGGATAATCA
Source organism: Stenomitos sp. (assembly GCA_036704025.1). Classification (GTDB taxonomy): domain Bacteria; phylum Cyanobacteriota; class Cyanobacteriia; order Cyanobacteriales; family Coleofasciculaceae; genus Allocoleopsis. The sequence continues at coordinate 843 of DATNQL010000162.1, read as the reverse complement.
GTGTATCGTGAGCACCGTAGGAAATCAAGGGCACAATCGGGACATTGTGTCCTAGTGCTAGCTTGATAAAGGCTCGATTACCACCCAAGCAGATTTTGTCACGCAAAACATGGGGTCGAAAGACATCTTTCGCTCCACCGGGATAAACAAGAACACTGGCTCCTTTTCGCAAAGCTGCGATCGCCATTTTGGGATGCGCCACCACCGCACCCGTTTCAGTGGCGAGGTGAGCTACCCTGGGAACAGCTTTCCAGACACAGGGATGCATCAAACCATAAACAGGGCGTTCTGTGCCAAATCGTCGAAACCAGTCATACATCATCATCACCATATCAGGGGCGGCTAGCCCTCCATTATGGGAACCGACGAGCAGGACTTGCCCCTGAGGCGGAATATGCTGCCAGCCGCTCGTTTGCACTCGAAAATAGTAGCGATATAGCCACTCCCAGAGCGGCATGAACAATTGAATGACTTGAGGATTTCGTTGATCTAAAGACCAGCCCGGTCGTGCTACAAGGTTAGATTTTTGAGACATCGAGGAATTGTAGCAAGATTGGGGAGCCTAGGGCAATCCATCAAACCCAAGGAGAATCAGCGATACAGAGGTTACATTATTTCCGTTGGCATCGGAATTAACCGAGATTGGGCTACAAAAACTCTGCGATCCTCTGCGCCACCCTTTGCGGACTCTGCGTTAAAAAATCTCATCTTCCCATCCCAACGAATTCAACACTATCGCTCTTGTGTCACTCCCGGAAAAGAAAAACGCTATAGCCCTTCTCGATTGGATGAGGTACACTCTAGCCTCTCTCCAAACCTCTCTCCTACAAGGAGAGAGGCTTT
>DATNQL010000161.1:0-15760 GCA_036704025.1 Stenomitos sp. | reverse complement strand
TTCAAAAGGTTGAGAACTCGGGGTTTGGGTTATAGGAGTTGGACTTGTGGCGGGACTTGCCTCTGTATGAACAGCCTGTAGGGATGGCAGATCCGGTGTCCCAGGTAAGACAGAAGCATTGGGTGACGAGGTGACAGGATTAGAACTTTCAGTCTGAGGCTGAGCTTGTGTGCTAATCCCTAAAGTAATTAAATCCTGATTACTTTGGAGAACTTGACTCGTGGGAGGGCGGCTTGTACCGCTAACCGTAACTCTAACGCTGTTAGCATCTGGCTGGCTTACGACAACAGAGCTAATCCCAGGCATTGGATTGGCTTGATGGAAGCTGTCGCCTTGGTTCAAACTGAGCTGAGTATTAACGAAATCCGCCACCAAATCATTATCACGGCTCACTGTGAAAACCTGTGGACGCTCAGCGCCTTTGGTCTCCAGAGTAAGTTGAAGTTCACCTCCACTGTTGTCGAGTCGCACAGCTGTCACCTGCGTTGTTGCCGCTAAAGAGGGCTGTGTTGCTAATAGCGCTACTGCTCCTCCAATCACAATTCCACTGAATGCTTGAGCCTGTCTCACGGTTCACTCCTCACCTATAAGAGCTATTTTGCGAATAGCTTGATAGCAATTAGCTGTTAAAAGTTAGGTATTATCATTCCCAAAGCTCGGAAAAATTATTCCTGATGTATGGGCTTTACCCCAATGGGAAAACTACTACCTCTTGACCTAGGTCACAAAGGGATGTATAATTCCCGATTCGTACATTCCGCTTCAGAAGGTCTTAAAGCTAATAGCTTACCTGCTAATCACACTATTTTTTACGTTTTTGTTGCTTTATTTCGTTTTAGGGCTTAGGTTTTGCCCCAGCTTGGTCAATGCTGCATTAGGTTCCTCCTGCTTCACCGGCATCAGTACCTCTAACTTAAAGGTCGCTTTGAGGTTGGGATTAGCATTGGCGACGACTCCTTCTTGCCCTGGCTTGTCTTTTTTACGAACTCCGGGAACTGATTTTCCACTGGAGTCAAGGACTACGATAATTGGATCATCACTCGTTTCGAGTTTAAAGTCTTTAACGACCAATAGCGTCTGCAACCGCTCAAAACTCCGCATGATTGACTGAATTTGGTTAAAGCTACCCACCAGCTCTACATTGATGGTTTTACGCTGTAGTTTGCCATTGACCTCTGCTCCCAAAGAACTATCATTGATGACGCCATCAGTTGTGGGAGGATTTTCTCCAGGACTATACGTTTGTAGAGCGCCTTTTCTTTCTTTAATTGAGCTGTTGAGATTCAGCAACAACGTATCTAGAGTTTTCTCATTAGCAAATAAACTGAGTACCTGCTTATTTTGAACTTTGGCGGCCTCTAATTCTTGCTTTTTCAGCGCAATTTTTTGTTTGATCTCCCCCAGTCTCTTAATGTCGTCTTGGATTTTAGCCTTTTCATCTTGTAAGGTCTGATTTCGCGCCCACTCAGGCTGTACAACATTGACAAAGAGATAGGCAGCTCCCAAAAGGCCTAAAACGGCAAAAATTATCCCCCCCACTTTAGGCGTGAAGGTAATACCAAAAGCTGTTGGATAGTTAGGAGTTTCTACCTGACCTTCAGGAAGAAATTCTTCATCAGCGTATGTCATTTTTGAAATACTCCTTTGTCCTGAAGGGTTCTAATTCGGGTGACCAGTCCCACCGCACCCTTACGGTCTAACTCTCTAATTAACTCTGACGCTGGGACATCATTTAAACTCGTTTGAATGGTATATCCTACCGCTTTTGGAAGTTCGTAGGTCACTCGGCCTCCCGATTGGTTTTGGTTTTGAGGATAATTGACTTCCAATTTGCTGGGATTTTCCTGCAACTTAGCCACAATTAATTGAGTTTCATCGCTTTTTAAGAAAGGAGAGCGCTGAAGTGTCAAGAGGAAATAATTCACATCATCGAACGAGCGAGCAGAACCCATAATTTCCAGCTTCGTCGTCATGTTATTGGCTGGGTTAGCGGGTGGAGTTCCTGGTTTAGGAGTGTTGGCTCCTGCCGCTGGAGTCGCTGGAGCTGTTGTAGCCGCGACTTGTTTTTGCTCGATGGATTGAATGCGGACATTCGGGGGAACACGATCCCGAATATCCTGTAACATCGCTGACCACGGCTTGATTTGATTAAAGACACTGGCCAGGGCGACTGTTTCGCTCTTGACTCTATTGGTTTCATCCGTGAGTTGCTGAATTTGTTTCTCTGCTTGCTGCAAGCCTCCCAGTGTCACCTTCAACTGATTAATTTCTTCTTCTACTTGGGCATTTTGCTGTTGCAGGAAAAACCATAAGCCCCCCACCAACCCTGGCAGAAGGAGACCTATTGCTACACCTATAATCAGCGGTGTCATCGACCCTGCCGGTGTGGGTGGAGCCGCAGTCCTCTCTCCCCCCCGTTGTCCGACAAGCTCAGGCCGATCTTTGAGAAAATTAACATCTAGACTATACATGGCTTCAAACCTCTCGTAATCCTAATCCCAGTACAGTGCCTAAGCCCGGTCGTTGCACTGAGGGAATTTCTTGGTCAACCTCCAGCGAAAGAGCAATCACTGGATCTACCTGAGTCGTGGGTAAGCTTAAGCGTTGGGTGAAGAATTCATCCAGTTGTCCAATTCCACCTCCAGGGCCGGCGAGTAAGAGCTGAGCGACTTCTAGATTGTCGCTTTGATTTAAATAAAAATCGATGGAGCGGCGCAGCTCATCGGCGAGTTCTCCCAAGACTCTGAGCAAAGCTGCCATCCCTGGATTAATCCCTGTGGCTCCAGTCCGTCCTCCTAACCCATCAGCGGGTACTGGGGGAATCGTCATCCCCTGGAGTAGCTCTGTGTTCCTTGAAGTGGGTAAATTCATGGCTCGTGAGAGAGCGCTTTGGAGTTGGAACGTCCCGATGGGAACGGTGCGAGAAAATTGAGGCACACCATCGACAATGATCGCAATTTCGGTGCTGTCAAATTCAATGTCCACTAAGACAGCCGCTTCTTGGGGAGAAAATTGCCGCAGTTGCTCTCTCATCGTCCGAATCAGGGCGAAGCTATTAATCTCCAACACATCCACCTGTAGTCCAGCTTGCCCAAATGTATCCAGATAGGTGTCGGTGATTTCCTTGCGGGTGGCAACCAAAAGGACTTGCACCTTTTCAATGCCATCTTCATCTTGAAAGAAGCCCAACTTTTGATAATCCAAGTCTACTTCTTCACGGGGATAAGGCAGATACAGACCCGCTTCATGGTTGAGTACCATGTCTCGCAGTTCTTGGTCATCTAACTCGGCGGGAATCGGGATAATGCGGATAATGGCTTCTCGCATCGGGACAGCGGTGGCGACGCGGTCCACTTTAAGTTTACTCTCGGCTAAAGCTGCCCTAATCAGTTCAGCCAAAGCTGGGGAGTCGGCAATTTTCCCATCGTGGAAAATCCCTTCTGGCACCTCGTGAGAGTATAGGGTGGCAACCTTGTAGCCCTGACCCTGCTTTCGCAATTGAGCGATATTAATTCGTTCTGGAGCCAATTCTATCCCGACGCCTTTCTTGCCCTTGGAAAACAGCCCTTGAAAACGGTTAAACATATCCTGGTTCAGCGGGAGCGAAAATTAAGATTAAGAGACGTGATGAGCCGAAAGATTTAATCTAACAAGATTAATACTGATGCATGGTACCCAATCTAGCTCACAAACACCATGCTTAAGCGATATTTTCTCCAAGAATAAACAGGCAAGCTCCAACGGGAGGGAAGGTTGGTGCAAGAGCGATTCCAGAGTCTTTCGTCGCTTGGCTTATATTGTTATTTTGGCACCCTTAACGATGATTCAAGCCTACACTTGGCTTTGACGATTACCAGTGTGCGATCGCTACGTCTTTTGGGAGAGGACGATACGCTCACTTTGCCCTGTGCTGAACCTCAATCATCCATGCCTTGCCCTTTTTTCACAATGAACCGAAGAGTGAGGTGGGGTGGAGAGGTGGCAAACAACAGGCGACTCTTTCAATTTTAGTTTGCACAAAGGAAAGTCATAGCGCAGGCTCTAATGTGTATCCGCCCAGCCGATTGTACAAAACGTAACCCTCAAGGAACTTGAACGCAGGGTAACGCCTCATAGAGACGCTCGCACCTTCATTTGTCCTCTGCTTACAGTAGGATAATTGACGGCTAGCGCGCTGCATCAAAATTAAAATTATAAGGTTACATGAGCAGAATCAGAATCAGAACTTGGAAACGGTTAGGAATTTTGGCTTTGTTGGGGCTAATGTTGGGCTTGGTGATCAGTTGTCGTCCAACAGCCTCTCCCTCTAAAAGTCCTGAGATTGAGTTCTGGACGATGCAATTGCAGCCGAAATTTACCGATTACTTCAATCAGCTCATCTCTCGATTTCAATCCGAAAATCCAGGTGTCAAGGTTCGTTGGGTCGATATTCCTTGGGCGGCGATGGAAAATAAAATCCTCACGGCGGTTTCAGCCAAAACCGCACCTGATGTGGTGAACTTAAATCCGGGTTTCGCCTCCCAACTGGCATCCCGTAATGCTTGGTTGGAACTGGATAGCCGTGTTCCAGAATCTGTTCGTCAGCAGTACTTACCTAACATCTGGAAAGACAGTACTCTCAATGGCAAAAGCTTTGGTATTCCTTGGTATCTCACGAGTCGGGTAACAATTTATAACAAAGATTTGTTACAAAAAGCGGGTATTAGCCAACCCCCTGCTACTTACGCTGAACTGGCACAGGTAGCTAAACAAATTAAAGATAAGACGGGGAAGTATGCCTTTTTTGTCACAGTGGTTCCAGGAGATTCGGGGGAGGTACTGGAATCATTCGTGCAGATGGGAGTAGAGTTAGTGGATGCTCAGGGAAAAGCGGCATTTAATACTCCCAAAGGCAAAGCGGCATTTCAGTATTGGGTTGATTGTTATCAGCAGGGGCTAATACCCAAGGAAGCGCTCACCCAAGGGCATCGACGGGCGATCGAATTATATCAAGAGGGTGAGACGGCGCTGCTCTCTAGTGGCGCGGAGTTTATGGATACCATTGCCAAAAATGCCCCCAGCATTGCTAAAGTTTCAGCCGCTGCCCCTCAGATTACCGGTGAGACGGGGAAAAAGAATGTGGCGGTGATGAATATCGTGATTCCTCGCGATACAGATAATCCGGATGCCGCCCTCAAATTTGCGCTGTTTGTCACCAACACTGACAATCAGTTGGCTTTCGCCAAAGCCGCGAACGTGTTACCCTCCACACTAGAGGCATTGCAGCAGTATCGGCGATCGCTAACCCGTGATGGCAAGGCGTTGCCTATCGAGCAAGCTAGGGATATCAGCGCCAGTCAAATGGAACAGGCACAAGTATTGATTCCAACCCTGAAAAACCTCAACAAGTTGCAAAAGGCTATTTATGAAAATTTGCAGGCGGCAATGTTGGGAGAAAAGACGGTAGATCAGGCGGTTACGGATGCGGCACAGGAATGGAATAGTAGTGTCTCTTGATAGGATCACAAGAGGGAATTCTACTCGTTCAGCGTGGCAGAAATAACTATCTAGTTGAAAAAGGTTAAAAAGCTTACTGTACAAACTTTCTTTCCTTCTTCCTCCAGCCTAAGAGCCTACTCCTACGGAGAACGCTATGCGAACTGCCTTCTTGCACTAGCGTGTAGCCAATTGTTAAAAGCTGCCGATGTTTTTGACACAGAAAAGGAAAATTTCTCCATGTCGTCCCTGCTAGAAAAATTAATGGAAGCTGGCTGGTGCTACGAAAGCAATCGTCCCCAGCATGACAAAGAAATCAGTGAAATTTACAAAGACTGGGAGATTATCACTTATCCCGAATTAGCTTTACATTATCTACCCACGGGAGAGTATTTTATCGGCTCGATTAAAACGAGTTCAAAGTCGAGTGTCATTCAAGCCAAAGTAAGCTTAATTAAAGCTCTAATTGATTCAGCATCCTAAAGTTATTGATGGATTGAATCTTATCGGTGAGAAGAGATATTGAAGTTAGCGATCGCTCATGCTTTCTCCAGCGATCGCTACATCAACTGTATACCCAACAACCAATACTTCACTAACCGCGAACAGGTTCCTCAACTTTCCAAGGAACTGGTGCCGTATCTTCCTGGCGTTCTAGATACTTACTCAACGCATAAGCCATATCTCCACGAGTCATCGGTTCTAAGGGTTTAATTTGGTTTGTAGTGGCATCGACATTAATAAACCCCTCATATAACGCTGTGGCAACTGACTTTTTCGCCCAGTTGGGTATTCTATCGGAGTCAGGATATTTAGAAAACAATTCTGCAACCGTATCCTCAGGAAACTGAAACACACCATAAGCCTGAGCCAAGATGGAAAAAGCTTCGGCACGAGTGACACGTTGATTGGGAAAAAACTGTCCTGAACGATAGCCAGTCATGATGTTATTTTTCAGCACTAACTGAATATCTTTATAAGCCCAGTGAGAAGAAGGAACATCTTGAATGGGAATTGCAGCTTGTTGCGGAGGTTGCCGTTGCTCCAACTTAAACGTTTTAACCAAAATGGAAGCGAGTTCTGCACGGTTGAGAATTCGTTCTGGACGAAAATTTCCATCCGGGTAGGGACTCATCAATTGAGCCGCCACTACCTGTTCAATTGGATCGCTTGGTGCTGATTCTTGAGCCAAAGCGGGAACAGCTTGCAGCAAAAACATGAAAGATAGAATGCTAGCAATTCGATGCATGATGCTTGCTAACGCTGCTTTTTGCAACGCCACGAGTTTGACAAACATGATTGACGTTACTATTAACACAGAAGTTCTCAATTAGAGCAACCTAAGGGTTAAAGAAAGCGCCTGAACGTAGAGAAAGGTGAGGGCTAAACCATCCTCTCCACCTAATCAGAGCATATTGCGCCCCAGCCGCAGATGCCCTCCCTCGATTGGGTACTTTAACCGTTGAGTGAGGCGAAAATTCTGAGCATGAGCCAATGAGTTCACCCAATAGCAGGAGGCGGACTCGACAAGGCCAAGCTGAAATAAAAATTGGGTCTTTAACGGCATTGTTGTGATGAACCTCTGTTGAACAACGCGCCTACACCGTGAACATCAACGGTAGCAAGATGCACCGAGGGTTGGGTGGTACCCCCTATCTTGACGCCTAAATTTATAGGTAGGCTGGATTGGCTTGTTAACCAGAATTTTGGAGACTTTTCAGATAGTTTTTTCCTTTTCAGGAACGAAGCCATAAACCGTTGAATCACTAAATTATCCGTTGGCAATTTTTGTTCCAGACCAACATCAGGAGCGATAGCTTAACCACAGCTCAAACCTGACACTGCTGGTCAAGCCGCGTTTTTTGTTAACTATCTTTTGTAAAATTCTAACGATGCCTCAAACTCTTTACGTCAATCCAGGAAGCGGTAGTGATAGTGCGGATGGTAGCCAGTCTGCCCCCTTCAAAACCATTACGAAAGCACTCGAAAAAGCCCAATCCGATACCACGATTCAACTGGCAACCGGGAATTACAAGACGGCTAGCGGTGAAGCTTTTCCCCTCAATATTCCTAGTGGGGTGAAGGTGGTGGGGAATGAAGGGAATAAAGGCAGTGGCATTTTGATTGAGGGGAGTGGGCAATACAACAGCCGTACCCAAGCCGGTCAAAATATCACGTTTTTACTGGCGAATAATGCCGAACTTCGAGGCGTAACCGTGACCAATTTGGCAAGCCGAGGCACTGCCGTTTGGATTGAATCGACTGCCCCTACGGTTGCCAACTGTACCTTCACTAAGAGTAAGCGGGAGGGAGTCTTTGCCACGGGTGATGCCAATCCGGTAGTTCTGAATAATGATTTTATTGACAATGATGGCAATGGCATCTCGATTACTCGCAATAGCACGGGTGAATTCCGAGGAAATACCTGCAAAGATTCGGGTTCGGGTATTAGCATTGATGGAACTTCTGCACCTAAATTAATCAATAACACCATTTCTGGCAATCGCTATGGCTTGATTATTTCCGGTGAGTCTCGACCTGTCCTGCGGAATAATAAGATTGAGAGCAACACCGAAGAAGGTGTGATTGTTACAAACAAAGCTTTACCCGATTTAGGCACTACCAACGACCCCGGTAACAACATCATCCGTAATAATGCTCAGCTTGATTTAAACAATGCCACTAGTAGCCAACTGATTTCTTTCGGCAATACATTAAGTGCGTTAAAAGTTAAAGGGTCTATTAGTATTGATGGCATTGCTTCCAATGGTGGTGGTTCATCCGGTGGTGATGGCGGTTCATCTGGTGGCGATGGCGGTTCATCCGGTGGCGATGGCGGTGGGACGCCTCCCACAACCTTTGCAGATATTCAGAATCATTGGGCGAAACCATTCATTCAGGCATTGCTAGACAAAGAACTCATCACGGGATTTAAGGATGGCACGTTTAGGCCCGATGATAAGATGACCCGTGCTCAATATGCCGCCTTGTTAGTCAAAGCCTTTAACCCAACCGCCAAACGAGATGCCACAAAATTCACCGATGTGGCGAATGATTATTGGGCAAAGGATGTAATTCAACAAGCCTACCGCAGCCAATTTATCTCAGGCTTCCCCAATAACACCTTCCGACCCAATGATAATGTCCAGCGCATTCAAGTGATCGTCTCACTCGTCAGTGGCTTGGGCTTGGGTGCGTCGGATACGGGGATTTTAACGGCTTATGACGACCGCAGTGCTATTCCTGACTATGCCAAGGATGAAGTGGCGACGGCAACGAAGAAGCAGATTGTGGTGAGTTATCCGCAAACCAAGCAACTCAACCCCAACAAAGAGGCGACTCGTGCGGAGGTGGCGGCTTTTGTTTATCAAGCGTTGGTGGATGCCAAGCAAGTTAGTGCGGTTAACTCTCCTTATATTGTCGCCGTTCAGCCGGATGGGGGAGATACTGACTTAGCCTTTACCGATATTAAAGGTCACTGGGCGGCTGATTTTATTAGTGCTTTAGCGAAGCAGGGTTTAATCAGTGGTTTTAAGGATGGCAGCTTTAAGCCGGATGAAAAGATGACTCGTGCTCAATATGCCGCCTTGTTAGTTAAAGCCTTTAACCCAACCGCCAAACGGGATACAACGAAATTTACCGATGTGGCGAATGATTATTGGGCGAAAGATGTCATCCAACAAGCCTATCGCGGTGAGTTCGTGTCCGGCTTCCCGAATAATACCTTCCGACCTAATGAGAATGTACAGAAGGTGCAAGTATTGGTATCGGTGGTGAATGGGTTGGGTTTATCGGCGTCTGATCCCAATGCGTTGACCGTTTACGATGACCGCACCAAGATTCCTGACTACGCCAAAGACGAAGTGACGACAGCGACGAAGAAGCAGATTGTGGTGAATTATCCGCAAACCAAGCAACTCAATCCGACGAAGGAAGCCACCCGCGCTGAAGTCGCAGCCATCATCTATCAGGCGCTGGTCGATGCCAAAAAGGTGAGTGCTATTGACTCTCCTTATGTCGTTTCGGCTTAACTCTGGAACGTTTAGATTGTGGATTTAGGATATAGCCGTTCTTAGTTGCTTAGAGTAGAGGGTCGGGAACCTGTCGTAAGCTGTTGTGCATTTAATTTGCATATTGTTTAGTTAGAGGACGAACCGTCAATCCCTCTCCGTGTCTCCCCTCTCCGCGTCCCCGCGTCCGTCTCAACAAGCAATTTAAAAGCGTGACAGCTTACCCCTACCAACGACTGGGATTTCACTCAATTGAGAACGGCTATATTTTAGCGATCGCTGGTTTCAAAACCAACATCCCAAACTCTGACTCTTGTTGAGGCAAGTCAGTGGCCTTAGAGAACCATCTCTGAGGTTGTTCATTCGCGATGATGTGGCGCGCAGTAGCCCAGCGAATCACACCTGAAACCCTTGGTATCAATTGAGCGGTCGATATTGCCCGACTCGCCATAAGAAAGCGATCGCTAAGATTAAACTGGGTGTCAGTACAGCAATCAATGCATTCACAGATGTTGCGCCCACAGGTAAACTAGGCCCCCCGTACTTAATCAGAACAGAAAGTCCCAGGGAGAGGATGAAGACTTTGAGAATAAAGTTTGCCTGATTACTCATAAACTCAAAAAGTAATTAAAATCCGTACCGCAATCTGCACTTTGGTGCTGATGCACCCTGGAGGGACTCAGCAAAGACTTCACCGAAGGCAAACGCTCTTTGTACTTTCCGATTGCTGACACCCTCATAACCGATAATAGGTTCCGGATTAAACTATCGAAAGATTGAAGTCATCACTCACATCAACTGCACTCCAACTCTAACATCATGAAGCTACAAGATTTTATCGGCAAAGACCTGAAATACAGCATGGAGGGAATTGCCTCTGACAAAGAACTGGCTACCCAGATTCAAGTTTTGCTCATCAGTTTAGGACTGTTGGAACCGCCTGCTGACGGCAAGTTTGGCCCCGTTTCTACAGCCGCGCTCCAAAAATTTAAAAATCTGATGAAAATCAACGAGCCACAACAGCTCGGAGCGGAAACGGCAAAACAACTCATTGAAACTAAACCAGAAGATTTACCAACCCCTCCACTCAAGCTCGGCAATGACTTGGCGAGTCGTATTGTCAAGTATATGCAGCTTAAAAAATACGAAATTTTTCAGGGAATTGGAGAGTATAACATTGTTTACATTGAGGGGATGAACGCCGACGGCACTCTGAACAACGATCCCCCCAACTATTTTAATGACCGCCGGCTGGTGATCCAGATTGTCGATGGCGTTCCGGCTATTGTTGGTAACTGGCAAGCTACAACCGAGCCAGGATACCGTTATACCGAACGTCCTATGAATCCTGAGGGCGCAGCCCGCATCAAGTTTGGTCAGTATAAAGCTTGGCAGGTCGGGATTCACGGTACCGCTGACCGTCACGAAGCGCTCATACAGACTGGGGGAACAGTTACCGTTTACCGAGACTTAAACAAAGACTACCAAAGAGTTGGCGACAAAGAAGATACGGGGTACTTTGCGATTAACCAGCACTGGGGTTACGACTTGCCCAGCAACAACGTTTATTATGCCAGTGCGGGTTGTTTAGTTGGGCGCTTACGTGAGGGACATCGGGAGTTTATGAGCCTGATTAAAAAGGATCGACGCTTCCAGCTCAATAACCGTTACATTTTCTATGCGACAGTGATCTACGGACAGGATCTGATGAAGGAAACTGGAGGCGTGTCAGAATCGCTGCAACTTTTGAAGGAAGGTTCTAGTGGACCACTAGTCAAGCAACTACAGCAAGCGTTGAAAGATAAAGGATTTAATCCTGGAACCATCGATGGCGTTTTTGGTTTAGGCACCAAAGCGGCTGTCAGAGCCTTTCAGCAGGCCAATAAGCTTGAGGCAGATGGGCTTGTAGGCAAGCAAACCTGGAATGCTCTGGGCATCGCATAAGCTGATTCTAGGAGTCTGTCCACAAATAACATCATCATTCCCAGTAGGGGCTAAGGCTTCAGTCATCTCTTGGATCAGCAAGAATAGGAGTAATGCTATGCCCCTACATTTACATCCACCGCGCCCTATCCCCAACCCCTAACGGACATGAAAGAGCCTGATCCACTAGAAAATCGAGAACTTCAGCGTTTACAGATGTTTGTATACCTGATTCCCGTCTTTGGCTTTTTCCCAGCCCTGTGGACGCTTTATCGCCGTCAGGGGACGCGGGAACAACAGAGTGTCAGTCGTTTGTCTATTACCTTGGCGTTGGCTTGGCTGCTAGGTTACTTTTTATTAGCCGTCGGATCAGGAGTACAAACCTCAGACTTTTGGACGGTACGCTTGTTATTTATGAATAGTCTGCTAACGTCTGGTTATTTTGTGGTGAGTATTGGGTTGATGGTGCGTTTATGGCAACGCAAGCTACCCCGTCTTCCCGGAATTACCCAGATTGCTGAGAAAACTTTACGCAAACACTTATAATTCAACCTTTCAGCATGAACCTCTTGCCCCTAAGGCATGAGCCAGTGTTTAATAGTCTTTTTTGACAGATTGCTGGAATTCCTTCTAGGATTTACCGGGTTTTGCTGCAAACTGTCAGAAAAGCTGCTATGAGTGTTCTTATTCAACACTTCATATTAGACTCAGGGTTAAGCAAAGCGTGCATCGGTGAGTGATCTACAGAGATTCCCATCCCTAATTGCGTGTGTGTGAGGAAGCTAAGTGTCTGGTCGAAAAACTTATCAACAATCTCCTTCGGGGCAGAAAAGCGATTACGCCAACCGTGCCAGCGAGGCTAATCGCCCCGTTCGGAAACAGTCTTTTAAAGGTAAAGGCAAGTCAGGACATTGGCTCTGGCTGTGGATGGGCTTTACGGGTGTGGCTATGTTGTCGGCGACAGCAGGCGCGCTAGTCGCTGTATCCCTCTCTAGTAAGCCATTCCAGCAAAGTCTGCTCCGTCCTGATGAGGCGGCGATGTTTAGTCAGGGTGGAAGCATTGCTACAGGCAATATGCACCTACCAGAATTGACTCGACCGGTCAATATTTTAGTTTTAGGCACTAAAGTTCTTGCCTCTGATTTACAGGAAAAAGAGACGGACAAGCCTGCGTATGAGCTGATCAACTCTTTTGAGGGGAATACCGATACGATGCTCTTGCTCCGGTTTGACCCAGAGGCAAAGAGGTTAACCACGCTCTCCATTCCTCGCGATACTCGCGCTTATATCGATGGACATGGCACGACTAAAATCAATGCTGCCAATGTCTACGGTGGGCCTGCACTAACAGCGAAGACGGTGAGTGAACTCTTAGGGGGTGTGGGCATTGACCGCTATATCCGAGTCAATGTTCAAGGGGTTCAAAGCTTGGTGGATGCTTTAGGAGGCGTCACTGTGTATGTCCCTCAAGACATGAAGTATAAAGATGACTCTCAGCACCTTTATATCAATCTGAAGAAGGGCAAACAGCACTTGGATGGGGAGAAAGCCCTACAGCTTTTACGCTTTCGCTACGACAAAAATGGCGATATTGGTCGAGTGCAGCGGCAGCAACTCGTCATGCGGGCACTCACGGAGCAAGCGCTGAATCCTGCCACTTTATCGCGACTGCCGAAAATTCTCTCTGTGATTCAGTCTCATATTGATACTAATTTAAGTGTAGAAGAACTCGTTGCGTTGGTGAGTTTCGGCGTTCAAACCAATCGCTCCAACATGCAAATGCTCATGGTGCCGGGTCAGTTTAACGGAGATGGACGGCATGATGTGAGTTACTGGTTACCGGACAAGCGCGGTATTCAGCGCATGGTAGCTCGGTACTTTGACCAAGGCTTTAGCGAAACTCGTGAAGTTAACCCTGCCTATTTGCGAATTGCGGTTCAAGATAGCACGGGTCAGCCCGATGCGGCTGCCTCTCTAGTTAAAAACCTTCAGGAGGCTGGCTACCGAAACATCTCCATTGATCATGATTGGCACGAACCGTTGCGAGTCACTCGGATTGTGGCGCAGCAGGGAGACCCCCACAGTGCTACTGCTATCCGTGGTCATTTGGGATTGGGAGAGGTACGGGTAGAAAGCACGGGTAATCTCGGCTCCGATGTCACGATTCAGCTCGGTCAAGACTGGCTACAGAAAGAAACTTCTTCCCAACCCCGTTTCTCTACTTATTAAGCGTTGCCGAGCGGCTGGAAAAGAAGGGAATCGGGCCAAAACTCTGTCTAATTTTTAATTAAACCAATCCAACAATCCTGACAACAAGTTTTTGAGGCAGTGTAAATTGGGACTGACCGGAGTAGAGTTAGTGATTGAGTGCCCCGATCGCTTAACAGTACAGGCTCTGTGGCTTAGACGCAGCCATATTGCCAAGTCAGCCCCTCATTTGGGGTTAATGTCTATCCGATTCCAGTAAACGACCCACGACGGTACGAACCCTATATCTGGGGCACATCTCACTTTCGTCCTGTAGCTTTTATACTTCAGCTTTTTTCGTAATCCAATCCTGCAAAATGGGATTGACTAGTTCTGGTGCCTCATCCTGAGGACAATGACCCACACCTTCTAAGGGAATAAACTTTTCGACTTGAGGATACTCTGCTAACTCTCGTCCCAAATCAATCGGTTCCCAGGGGTCTTCCGTTCCCCACAAGAAGATTGCAGGACAAGGCAAGAGGGGTAAAAGGTCTTCTGGTAGGGGGCCTTGAGAGTAGCGAGTGAATGCCACAAATACATCAACTGCCCCAATGTCAGCCGCCGGTGCCATCAGTAGATCGACCAATTCGTCGGATACAGCTTCAGGATTGCGATAGGCTTGTAAAAGGATGTTACGCACAACCTTGGGCTTAGCCAGTTGCCCAAAAAATAATTGACCAATCCACTTAATATTGAGTAGCCCTTGTACTATCGGTGCCCCCATGCTTCGATACCAAGGTAGTTCAGCACGTTTGCGGTCATGTAACAGTCGCAGGGAACAGTTGAGCATCGCGACCCCTAAAGCGATATCGGGATGATCCACCGCCGCTTGCATCGCCACGATACAACCAATGGAATTACCGACCAAAAAAGCAGGACTCCCCACAACTTCTCGACAAAAATCAGCAATCTGCTGTCCCCAAGTTTCAAACGTGTACTCAATTTCCAGCTTGGGAGTTGGCTTGGCAGACGCCCCAAAACCGATTAAGTCAATGGCATAACAACGACAGTTTTTTCCGAGTACGGGCAAATTCTTGCGCCAGTGTCCTAAAGATGCGCCAAAGCCGTGTATCAGCACAACGGCAGGGCCTGTGTCACCTTGGGATTGATAGGTAATGGGGAAATCTCGCCACATCCAGGTTTTTATCTGGGTGTTCGGGTTGATTGGGGTAGTGGAAGAGGAGAGGGTCATGGAAGATAAACGTGCCTTAGTCTAGAGTCAGTTTTTCGTATTACTTTTCTTCTTTATATTTTGTAACAAACCTAGGACTTACGAATTTTCTGGCTTAATACAGTGTTTTCGTAGGGGCAAAGTATGCCTTGCCCCTACATGGAGCGGATAGCGTAGCGAGTTGCGTAAGTCCTGTCAGGGTAAGGCGGGCAGTAGTAGAATAGACAAGCTCAGTTAAGTTGCTGCCTTTTTTTGATGGATTTAATTGCAATCTTACGGTCACGGATTGATGTGCTTCCCGAAGGCGACTACACTCAGGGAATAAAGGCAGTTTTCCAACACGTTGAGGTCGCTGCAAGACATTTAGCTCGTGGGCAAAGTACTGCTGATGATACAGCTTTTACTGATGCAATTTATCGAACTAATCAAGCGTTTGAAGGCAGCTTAAAGGAAGCTTTTCGAGTTCTTGCTGGAAGAGATCCAATCAATAAGCGACCTTTCGATATCGAAAATTACTTACAGCAGCAAAGTCTTCTGCGTCCACGGGTCTTGTCACAGTTGACAAATTATCGTAAGGAATGGCGGAACCCCTCAGCCCATGATTATAGCCTCGATTTTGATGAAGACGAAGCTCTCTTGGCAATCGTGAACGTCTCTGCATTCGCTATTGTTTTGATCGATCAGATCACAGAACGCATTGCCTTTGAAGAGGCTAGAGAGACTGCTACTGCTCAGGCTACGCCTGTTGAAAATTTCCATTCTCTAACAGAACGTGTAGTGAATCTACTTGAGCAATTTACAGCACAGTTTAATCAAACTAATGTAGACCGCTCTGACGTTAGAGAAGTGTCGGTGATAGGTGCCTTATCCGGCTTCCTGTCGTCAACTGCTCCTGACTTGGACTCCTACATAGAAGCTAAACTTTCTCCAGAAC
>DATNQL010000160.1:0-3983 GCA_036704025.1 Stenomitos sp. | reverse complement strand
CCTATTTGCTGCTCAGTGTGACCGGGATTGTTCTGTTTGGGCGACGCCAATCTCATCGTCTACCACCCCCTTGGTTACGACCTCTACATTACATTATGGGTTGGGTCATGGTGAGCCTAGTCTTACTGTTGCTTGCCATCGGCATTGTGGGAACTTTGGGTCATTTCGGTAGCTTAGGGCACTCAGGACACTTAATCGCGGGATTGTCTGTTGTATTTCTGGTTTTTCTCTCAGCCGGCAGTTCTACCCTAATCCATCCAGAACGAGATTGGGCGCGTGCGATTCATGTTGGAACCAATATTGCACTGTTGGTAGGATTCACCTGGGTTTCATGGACGGGTTGGCAAGTTGTACAGAAATATTTACCCTGAGCCAAGTCCGCTCCTAGAGCCGTTGGAGACACCCAACTCATCGATAGGAGAGGAACAAAAATAGTTCTTTCGGAAGTTGTAGCGACATTGACCAGAGATTCAGGGAGAATATCATAGATAGGGTGAAGGTCAAGCTTAATCTGAAATTAGATACGACTTAGTCAGGGTCTCCAAGCAAGGGAAGCAAGATTTTCAGCACCAGGTTCGTGAGCTTTGCTCATCGAGGTCTAATCCGTAAAAGCTTGATTCATTGGTATAAGCCAAGCCCAGGTTAAGGAGTATTACCGATTACCTACGGCTTTGGATTATGCTTGTAGATTGACAGACGCACGATTCTTTTCTTAACTCAGGTATGAACAGATTTATCGGGTTAATTATCATGGTAGTTGCGATCGCCGCCCTGGCAGGAGCAGCGATTGGCTGGCGTTTTCCCTTCCAAGGGCAGAGTCAAACGGCAAACCAATTACGCAACGGTCAACAACCAACCAACGCTAGAGCCAGCAATCAAAGATTAGGCGCTCGTCAGCCCACCAGAACAGCACAAGCGCCAGCTAGCGTTCCGGCTACCACCGCACAAGCACCAGATACCACAACCAATCCAGACGCGGCAAACTCATCCCCAGCGAACACGGAGCAGCCAGTCCCAGCACTTTGGTAAGGTGTGCTTAATCCAGTTCTTCTGTAAGAGTTTGTAGCTGTGAGGCTTCCTAGAACGTCGATTGATTAAGGGTAGGGGCAATCTCTTGAGTATAAACTCCAGTCTGGGCTGCCCCGGAAGGGTTGTGGGGTCAGCACTGGAGATGAGCAGGAGGAGGCGCTGCCCCTACGCGACAGGGTCGTACAGAGATGATTCCCATTGGCTATAAATTTAGCCCCAAGGCTGGTAATCTGAAGTCTGAAGCCACAGCCAGTTCTAAAAAATAGCTAAACCCAATCAATATTTATATTCTTTTTGATTAGTTTTTAGGATTGGCATATCGAGTTGTTTTATTTGACCCAAATTTATGCATCAATTGATAGGATTAATCAGCCGGGTCGTTGTAGCTACGGTGTTGGTGGGTATAGCCACTGGATGTACTCGGTTTCCCTTTGGGGGTTCCAATCAAAGTGCCAACCAAACGGGAAATTCTTCAGACACCACACAAAACCAACCAGGGACTCGCACACCGGCACTACGCGCCAATCAGCCAACCCGGCAAGCCCAAAACAATCCGAACAATGCCCAATCCCCCGATGGTACATTAAATCCTGAAGCCCCCAACACCGGGGCGGGGCAGTCAGGGGCTAACCAAGGTGTGCCTGCGTTATGGTAAAGTGGAGAGCCTGAGTTTTTAGTTGTTTGTTGCTCGGTTTAAGGCGGTAACGAACAACGGCGTAGGCGTGTCCGAGGCGCGTCTAAAATTTTTTCCCATGAACGCAGCAAGTGACATTCTCATCATCGGCGGCGGCGTGATCGGTTTAGCGATCGCCGTTGAACTCAAATTACGGGGCGCAACAGTAACCGTCGTCACCCGCGATTTCCAACAAGGGTCTACCCTAGCTGCCGCCGGGATGTTGGCTCCTTTGGCAGAAAGGATTCCTCAAAGTCCCATGTTGGATTTATGCCGTTGGTCGCGATCGCTGTATCCGGAATGGATTCGTAAGCTAGAGCAGCTAACGGGTGTGGCAACAGGCTACTGGCCGACGGGAATTTTAGCACCAGTGTATCAAGAGGCGATCGCCTCCAGACCAGAGGGAACAGGCGCGGAGGCAGAATCCGCCTGTTGGTTAGACCAAGAAGCCATTCATTTGTATCAACCCGGTTTGGGTGCGGATGTCGTGGGGGGCTGGTGGTACCCGGAAGATGGACAGGTCGATAGTCGGGAACTGGCTCAAGCCTTACGTCTCGCGGCTCAGGAATTGGGTGTTAATCTGCGTGAAGGCATTGAAGTTGAAGCCATTGAGCAGCAAAATCACCAAATTCGCGAACTCAGAACCTCGGCGGGTGAATTTCAAGCCGACCATTACGTCTTAGCGACAGGTGCCTGGTCGAGTGGCTTATTGCCGTTACCCGTCCGTCCCAAAAAAGGTCAGATGTTGTCGGTACAAGTCCCCCCAGACCAACGTCAGCCCTTGCCTTTACAGCGAGTCCTTTACGGTCCCAACACCTACATCGTACCGCGTCGAGACGGACGAGTTATCATCGGAGCCACCGTTGAAGAGGTTGGTTTTGCTCCTCACAACACCCCAGCCGGGATTCAAACCCTTTTAGCGCAAGCAATTCGGCTGTATCCCGAATTACAAGACTGGCCGCTCCAAGAGTGCTGGTGGGGGTTTCGTCCCGCAACACCGGATGAATTACCCATTCTCGGCACCAGCCCCTGTAAAAATCTCACCCTGGCGACCGGTCACTACCGTAATGGCATTCTTTTGGCACCGGGAACCGCCGTGTTAATTGCCGACTGGATTAGTCAGCAAAAATCTGATCCCCTGCTAGAGCATTTTCGCTACGACCGGGTCTATACTCAATCTGCTCCTGCTCAAACAAGCCCGATGGTTTTCTCCAGCAACTCGTCGCTCCAATCGAAGTCCTCCGTCCTTGCCCCTCAAACCTCATCTTTCTCTGAACCATCCACAGACAAGCTGATCATTGCAGGTCGAACCTTTAATTCTCGCCTGATGACGGGTACGGGCAAGTATAGCAACCTGGAACTCATGCAACAGAGCATTGCGGCAAGCGGTAGCCAGATTGTCACCGTTGCCGTGCGTCGGGTGCAAACCCAAGCCCCCGGACATGAAGGACTGGCAGAGGCGCTGGATTGGACGAAAATTTGGATGCTACCGAACACAGCCGGGTGTAAAACGCCGGAAGAAGCCGTGCGGGTGGCGCGGTTAGGCCGGGAAATGGCAAAACTCTTGGGACAGGAAGATAATAATTTTGTCAAGTTAGAAGTGATTCCCGAGGCCAAGTATTTACTGCCTGACCCCATTGGCACCCTAGAAGCCGCCGAGCAATTGGTGAAAGAAGGTTTTGCCGTATTGCCTTATATTAATGCCGACCCCTTGTTAGCCAAACGATTGGAAGAGGTGGGTTGTGTGACGGTAATGCCCTTGGGTTCACCGATTGGTTCGGGGCAGGGGATTAAGAATGCCGCCAATATCCAAATCATCATTGAAGAAGCCAAGGTGCCAGTGGTGGTGGATGCGGGAATTGGTACGCCCAGCGAAGCGGCTTATGCGATGGAATTGGGGGCAGATGCCTTATTAATTAACAGTGCGATCGCACTGGCACAAAACCCCGTCGCGATGGGAAAAGCGATGGGTATGGCAGCAGAAGCAGGGCGTCTTGCCTATCTGTCGGGTCGAATGCCCATTAAGAGTTATGCCAGTGCCAGTTCCCCACTCACCGGCACGGTTAATTAGGGATTGGCAACTGTTGATTGTGTCTCCTCGGAGAGCTTACGTTTAATATGAATGTCACTGACTTAAGCACTGAACTAAAGTTCGGCGTCAAAGCTAAAACCCGTTGAAACGGGTTAAAAAGCTTATCCAGTAAGCTTTAGCTTACTTCAGCTTTGAGCCTGAAATTTATTTCAAGGCTCTTATGTCAGTGCCATTCCGTTTAATATAGGT
>DATNQL010000159.1:0-5099 GCA_036704025.1 Stenomitos sp. | reverse complement strand
AATACTTCTCTCACTTGAGTGAAACTAAGCGTCAGCCAGCAGACATTCATGAATGCATTGAGCATACTTTAATCATTTTAAATAACCGCCTCAACAAAGCAGGGATTAAAGTTGTTAAAAGTTATGGAGAACTACCGCTAGTTAATTGCTACTCCGGCCAACTCAGCCAAGTGTTCATGAATTTGATCAGCAATGCCATTGATGTCCTTACCGATCAGCGATGTGAGGAACTAGGGGGTATCAAAACATGGCAACCTCTGATTGAGATTAGCACGGAAATTGTCCAACGCTCTGCAACAGAATGGCTGTCGGTGAGGATTGTGGATAATGGTCAAGGGATGCCACCCGAAATTCAACAGCGAATTTTTGAAATGTTCTTCACCACCAAGCCAGTGGGCAAGGGAACGGGTTTAGGGTTAACCATTAGCCATCAAATCGTTACGCAGAAACATGGCGGGGAATTACGATTAAATTCTCAGCCAGAGCAGGGGACAGAATTTCAGGTTCTACTGCCCCTGGATTATGAGTAAACTATTTCCGGATGCACCCTATTATTTAAGTTCTGGATGAGTCGCAGCTGGAGAGGATGCACCCATCTGGCTAATTGTGGCGAGGAGCTGATAAAGACGCCCAAAGTCTCGTTGGTTGAAGTACAAAACTAAGCGAGGTAAGTCAACTGTTTCGTCAGGGGTTTCTTGAGGTAAAGCCTTACTTTTTTCAATCCGACCTTTGACCAAGATGTCGCTAAAATTCTCATTGAGCTGTTCAACTTGGTCATCCGATAACTCAGATTTGAGGCGAATCACAAATCGATCACCAACGTAACGGCTGGAGTGATAAAGTCGATAAAAGCTATCGATCGCTTCGTAAGCCACATTTAAGTCATCGGTGACTGTATAAAGACTGGTATCTTCCGGACTGATTAAACGGCGTTGAATCAGATGATGGCGAATATAAGCATCCCAGTCTTGCCAGTAGTTGCCACCGGGTTTATCAATTAACACTAAAGGTACGGGTCCACTTCGCCCCGTTTGGCATAGGGTTAAACACTCAAAGGCTTCATCCTGGGTACCAAAGCCGCCGGGAAAAAGTGCGATCGCATCACTTTCTCGCAGGAAGAACAACTTGCGTGTAAAGAAATACTTAAAATTAATCAGCTTGGGGTCGCCTTCAATAAAAGAATTGGCCCCCTGTTCAAAAGGGAGCTGAATATTCAAGCCAAAAGACATTTCTGGACCTGCGCCTTCGTGGCCGGCTTCCATAATGCCACTTCCTGCACCGGTCATCACCATAAATCCCTGCTGTGCTAAATAACGCGCAAACTCAGATGCCAACTTATATTCTGGTGCATCAGGAGTAATGCGGGCTGAACCGAAAATCGTGACTTTCCGAACATGCCGATAAGAATAAAACACTTGAAACGCCCGCTCCATATCCTGTATGGAAGCGGTTAAGATTTTCCAGTCCAAGCGATCAATTTCCTCTCCTGCCAATCGGAGTAGCACGGATAGCGCCCGTTGAATCCATTTCCCATGTTCTAAAGTAGGCAGTTGGTCAATCAGTGCCGTTAATTGTGTTTGAAGTGACTTAAGGGCAGGGTCTGAAGCAGATTGAGCCATAAATGATTAACTAATGGCTCTCTATTTTATCGAGATTCGCAAGAGCCAGGGGGAAGATATGTATCTTTTAACACATTATTTCGGGATGACTCTCGGACGGCTCTATCGTTTCACTAAAAAAACGCCTTAGCCCTAATGGCTCAAGGCGCTTTGCTGAAGTTGTCCAGTGATTTCTAGAGTCTGATGTCTCTAGTTGTAGAGTACGTGGAGAGATACGGCTACTTGATGGATGAAAATTGGACTTTAGACTCACATTGGCGCTGACTCTTAAGCCGTCAATTTTGTTTGCCGTGCTGTATTGAATGTAGCTAGAGGGTATTTGGTGTACAGGTGCTAGTGGGCTGTCAAGGCAGAAATGACAAGTTCAAATAGCCTAAATCCTTCTATTTTTCGAGAAAGGTCACTACTCAAAGCTAGATGGACAGCCCACTAGTGCAGCACGGCAGAAATAACTATCCAGTGGAAAAAGCTTAAAAAGCTGACTGTACAAACTTTCTTACCTTCTGCCTTCTGCCTTTTTTCTTCTGCCTTCTTGCACTAGTAGGATGCGCTTAGTGATCAGCCTATGGTCTAGCTAACGCTGGATGTGACACCCTAGGCATCTATAACACGAACCCTCGTGGCGCTCGCTGTGAGTAGGGCGCTATTGTCATCTTCTAAACTAACGCTTACCGCCGCTACCGATAAATTAGATATATTTTTCTAACGTATTCGCCAGAGTCGTTTTGGGAACTGCACCCACTACCATATCAACGCGCTGACCCCCCTTAAAAATCATCAAGGTGGGAATGCTGCGGATACCATACTGGCTAGCTATTTGAGGATTCTCGTCTGTGTTGAGTTTCACAACCTTGACTTTACCGTCGTATTGCTGCGCAATTTCATCCACGACAGGCGCAACCATTCGACAGGGACCACACCAGGGAGCCCAAAAATCAACTAAGACGGGAATGTCGCTTTCAAGTACGTCTTGCTTAAAGCTGGCGTCTGTAACTTGTACGGCTGCTGACATGCCTGGAAATCCTTGCGTGTACTTTGTTCTATGTATCTATGGAATTCTACCACAGCCAAAACGCCGATCAGACATCAAAAAAGGTATATATTTAGACATAAATCATCAGAGAAAAGCGCTTGATGATTTTCACAAATCATGCCATTCTACCCAAAAAGGAACCGCCCGAACGTAGTCGGGCGGAGTGTGGTGTGAGGAGTGAACGGAAACATGCGTCTCCGCTCTCTCTATTGTAAGCGACAGCCATAGTTTTTCTATGACTCCTTAGGGGATACCGGAAATTTTTAAGGTTCGGCGTAAGCCTTAAAGCCAACGACTTGATTTCAGCCCTGCTCCAGGTTTCAGCCGTAATCTGCTAGCCGCAGCACAAAGCCCATCGCTTTGAGCCAGTTATTTCCCCATTCCTAACTGCTGAGCTTTCTGGTATACTTTCCCCTCAGTCAGCAGTGAAGGGGCAATGACTACTTCAACTTGCTGCATTTCTTTGAGGTTTTTGGCTCCCAAGGTACCCATACTGGTTTTTAACGCCCCCAACAGATTGTGAGTGCCGTCATCGAGTTGTGCAGGGCCAACAAGAATTTGTTCTAAGGTGCCAGTGCTACCCACTTGGATACGTGTACCCCGTGGTAACACCGGGCTAGGCGTGGCCATTCCCCAATGAAACCCACGTCCGGGTGCTTCTTGAGCACGGGCAAACGGTGAGCCAATCATCACCCCATCGGCTCCACAGGCAATACATTTGCAGATGTCGCCACCGGTTACTAAACCCCCATCGGCAATCACAGGGACATAATTACCCGTTTCATTGTAGTAGTCGTCACGAGCCGCCGCACAATCAGCAACCGCTGTGGCTTGAGGCACACCGACACCCAATACGCCACGAGAGGTACAAGCTGCACCAGGGCCAATGCCTACCAATACAGCCGCTGCACCCGCCTTCATCAAATTCAGCGTCACGTCATAGGTGACACAATTCCCCAAAATCACCGGCATGGGCATCTCTTGGCAGAACTGAGCCAAATCGAGAGGAGTGACGGATTCCGGGGAGAGGTGGGCCGTAGAAACCACGGTTGCCTGGACAAAAAATAGATCGGCACCCGCTTTCCCGACAATCTCGCCGTATTTCATCGCCCCGGCTGGTGTCGCGCTGACAGCGGCAATTCCGCCTTGCTCTTTAATTTCCCGAATGCGCTGGGTAATCAGCTCTGGCTTTATTGGCTCCGCATACAATTCCTGCATGAGAGTGACAAACTCTGTCTTGCCCACTGAGGCAATGCGCTCTAGGACTGGCGCTGGGTCTGCATAGCGAGTTTGAATGCCCTCTAAGTTAAGAACACCCAACGCCCCAAGCTGGGACAACAGAACCGCCATGCGGACATCTACCACCCCATCCATCGCACTGGCGATAATGGGGATTTCTCGCTCAATGCCGCCAATGCGCCAGCGAGTATCCGCTAAACTGGGGTCTAGGGTTCTAGTCCCCGGACACAGTGCAATTTCATCGATTCCGTAGGCTCGGCGAGCATTTTTGCCCCGCCCTATTTGAATATCCACAGCTTCTAAGGTTCCCACAACCGTTTTGTGTTAGCGTATCAAATTCAAGAGAAAACTGACTGAGGCAGTTGCCTCCGCCTTATCAAGATTCAAAACCTGGGTGAATTTGTTATTTTACACTTAGATTTTCGGTCGGAGCTAAAACTGACGCGACCAGTTTTTAGGCCAACGCTCAACAACCACTTTTGTTTGCGTAAAAAACTCTACTGCATCTCGTCCCTGACCGTGTAAATCTCCATAGAAGCTTTCTTTCCATCCACTAAAAGGAAAGAATGCCATGGGTGCCGCTACGCCAATATTAATCCCAATATTCCCTGCTTCTGCTTCATAACGAAACTGCCGTGCCGCTGCACCACTACTGGTAAATAAACACGCCATATTTCCCCATTGACCGCTATTCACTAACGCGATCGCATCTTCAATCGTCTCTAGGTGCATCAACCCTAACACGGGACCAAAAATTTCAGTACGGGCAATTTCACTGTTCGGGTCTATATTTTGCAGAATGGTGGGTCGAATAAAGTTACCCTGTTCGTAACCGGAAATCTTCGGGTTGCGTCCGTCTACTAATACCTTCGCCCCTTCATCTGCTCCCTGTTGAATTAATTCCTCAATTCGAGCTTTACTTTGAGAGCTAATCACCGGACCCATTTGAACTTTATCATCCAAGCCAAAGCCAACGACTCTGGTTTGTGCTGCGTTGGCGATCGCATCTGCAAAACTATGACGCGCTTCTCCCACTGTAACCGCCACAGATGCCGCTAAACAGCGCTGTCCCGCACAACCAAAGGCACTATCGGCAGCAATTCGTGTGGTCATTTCCATATCCGCATCGGGGAGGACAATAATTGGATTTTTCGCCCCTCCCTGACATTGCATCCGTTTGCCATGTGCTGCCCCTTTGCTGTAAACGT
>DATNQL010000158.1:0-2172 GCA_036704025.1 Stenomitos sp. | reverse complement strand
TACTAAGTGTTGTATCTTGTTGGGGCTTCAACCTTAACCTTGGTCCTTTATTCACATTTTCCTTCTCAGTCTCCCTGTGCCTCTGTGGTTCCTTCTCAAAAAAGGAGGTAGTCACCCCGGATTCGGGATGATACAGTTTGGAGATTGGTGGGTGAAGTTTGGAGGTAAAGCGATCGCCTACGGCACCAGCGTTGCTGATCGCAGAGCATCTTTTTACATGCCTAAAATAGAGATATCCAAGATTGGGTTGAGCAACATATGGAAGCTCTTGTAGGGACCCTCGCTGCTTTAATCGTTCTGGGCGCTGCTGGACTCAAGATTGACCGAGAATACGAGCGAGGTGTTATCTTTCGATTGGGTCGGTTAAGTGGCGTTAAAGGACCGGGAATGTACTGGGTTATTCCTGTGTTTGACCAAAAAGCTCAAATCGATGTCCGGACTAAAACCGTCAGTATTGAACCCCAGGAAACAGTAACGGCTGACAGTGTCACCATTAAAGTCAATGCGGTTCTCTACTATCGCATTATTGACCCTTCTAAGGCGATCACGAAGGTTGAGAATTACCAATTAGCCGTTTACCAAGCCGCTTTAACAACCTTACGGAATGTCGTTGGTCAAAATATCCTTGATGATGTTCTGCAAAACCGCGACAAAATTAACACCAAAGTTCAAGAGATTGTCGATGAAATCACTGAACCTTGGGGTGTTGTGATTGAGCGGGTAGAAATGAAGGATGTGGAAATTCCCACCAGTATGCAACGGGCGATGGCGAAAGAAGCCGAAGCCATTCGGGAAAAGCGTGCTCGCTTGATTAAAGCCGCCGCAGAACAAGAAGCTTCGATTAAGTTAGCGGAAGCCTCTAAGCTGATTGTGCAAAACCCCGCTGTCTTAGAATTGCGGCGTCTGCAAATGCTCACCGAAATTGGAGCGGAAAATAACACGACGACGGTGATTATGATGCCGTCGGATTTAATGTCCTTAACCCAGCAAATCACGAGTGGGCTTCATAAGAACCATCAAGCCGCACCCACGATTCCGTTCCAACCCAACGGCATCGTTAGTGTTGAGCCAACTGGGGATGGCGTCCCAATAGACCGGTCATCAACCGCAAGGCTAGAACCTTCAACGGCTGAACCGTTCGTAGCATCCATAAACCCAGCCGCCGAACCGCTACCACCGGCAACCAGCGATTGGAAAATAACCGATCCAGAAAATCTGTAAATCCTAAAATTACCAGGTTTTCTTTTTTCCGCCAGCGTTCGTAGCGTCTCAGTATCCGAATGTCTCCAATATCTTCACCCCGCTGATGGGCGTCGTGCAGCACTTGGGCTAAGGCGGCAGCATCTCGGATACCGAGGTTCATTCCTTGTCCACCGACGGGATGACAACAATGAGCTGCATCACCAATTAGTGCGAGTCGGGATTGGGTGTAGCGATCGCTCTGCATTAACTGTACCGGAAACAGGAGGCGATCGCTATCCAATTCCAATCGACCCAAAAGCCCTCCCGTGCGGTGTTCCAGTAAGGCGAGAAACTCTTTTTCATCCAACTCTTTTAAGGCTTGCGCTTCTGCGTGGGGGGCCGTCCACACCACCTGGCAGCGATTATCGGGTAGTGGCAACACTCCCATTGGCCCACTAGGCCAGAAGCGTTCAAAGGCTGTGTTATTGTGTGATTTTTCCGGTTTAATTCGGACGGTGACGCAAGATTGCCAGTATTTCCAGCCGTGGGTGCCAATCCCTGCTGCTGTGCGAATGTGCGATCGCGCTCCATCGGCGGCTACAATTAAACTCGATCGCAACTGACGTATCTCACCGTCTACCCTAACCTTGATTTCTACGCCAGACGGTTGATACTCAACATCCAGCACTTCAGCCGGACACAACCAGCTCACATTGGAACAGTCCGCCAAAAACTCATATAAGGATTGCAGCAGGGGACGGTGTTCTCCCACGTAACCCAGATCATCCATCCCTAAATCACTGGGGTGGAACTGTACAATACCAGGATGATCGGAATCGGAGAGGCGAATTTGCTGATAGCTTGTAATTTGAGGCAGTATCTTATCCCAAATTCCAATTCCCTGCAAAATGCGCCCTGATAGTAGAGAAAGGGCGTAAGCTTGTCGCCTTGCGACTGCTACAGAGGGAGGTTGGGCTTCGATTAATACCA
>DATNQL010000157.1:0-3280 GCA_036704025.1 Stenomitos sp. | reverse complement strand
CGTACTCGATTCCAGCCAAAATAATACCCCGATTGGTTACATTCGCTTAACCCAGTTCAGTGCCAACGCCCCATCTGAATTAGCGAATGCGATCGCACAGCTTGAGGAACAAGGCGCACAGGGTTACATTCTTGACCTGCGGAATAATCCTGGAGGACTTCTACAAGCCGGAATCGAGATTGCTCGCTTCTGGTTAGACCAAGGAACTGTCGTCTATACCGTTAATCGCCAAGGAACACTAGGTAGCTTTGAAGCCAATGGCCCTGCACTCACCGAAGACCCATTAATTGTTTTAGTCAATCAAGGGACAGCCAGTGCTAGCGAGATTCTAGCAGGAGCCTTGCAGGATAATGGCAGAGCCAAGTTAGTCGGCGAAAAAACCTTCGGCAAAGGCTTAATTCAATCGTTATTTGACTTAACAGATGGCTCAGGACTCGCCGTAACCGTTGCTAAATACGAGACACCCAAGCACCGAGATATCCATAAATTGGGTATCCAGCCTGATTTAGAGGTCGCTTTAGATCCCATTACCCTGAATCAGGTGGGAACAGCAGCAGACGAGCAATATCAAGTGGCTGTCAAGTTGTTAACCAGTCAATCCGTGGTAGCTGAGGCCATTAAAAGCTAAATGTTCAGAAACTGAGGCGATGGCCCAAAAGACTCAACTTAGGGCGATCGCCTTGAGCCATGCTCAAGCTGAAACACGCTAAAATTGCTCTGTTAGGCGGTGTGAATTCCTGAAAATCAGCAATTCTGAATTTTATTTTTAACCAACGCGGTGCCTACCAACTTATAACTTATAACAGTGGTTGAGTATTGAGCAAAACTCCGAGTTCGAGCTGAACTAATCGCTGATAAGCCTGAGCGATCGCACCTTTACCTCGTAGTCCCCCTGTATTGGCACCAGGACAGATATAATTCAACGTTTCAGGAGAGAATCGCTCAATTAAAAACTTGATACTTTGAATTTGACGAGGCCAGTGGAACGTCTTCGAGGTACGTAGAGGTACAGGGTCCCCTTGTTGGTTCGGCAATAAATGACGCCCCGAAAACAGAATACCGCCAGCCGCTTTGTAGGATAAACAAGCAGAACCCGGAGAATGACCGGGCGTCCAAAGGGCGGAACAGTTAGGACTGAGAGTCAACTCGTCCTGAAAGGATGTTACATTCAGTTCTGGCAGTAAATAGGCTTCTTGTTCTTGAATCAGTATTTGGCAGCCTGTCGCCTCCTGAATGTCCCGCGCTTTGCCAATGCCACCTCTATGGGTCAAAAACAGTAACGATACTCCTCCTTTCTCCCGTAAGAACTGCTCATTGGTTTCATTCCAGGCGGGACAATCAATCAGGAAGTTACCTGCATTTTCTACAATAAGATAGGCCGTGCCACCCAATGTATCTCGATTGGGTGCAAATGCAAAAATGGTATCAAGGATAAGGCGTGGTGCTTTGAATGCAGTGGGTAGTCGGTTGGAGGGTGAGCTTTGAGGAGGAATAAAGTTGCCCTGTTGCGGGGAATCGGGTTGCACAATGCTTGTATGCCTGTAGTTGTTAACGAACGGTGTTGACCTTCTTGAAGATCGTTACTTTTACACCAATTGTGATCTTTACATCATGGAACTCTGGTTACTCCTAATTTTACTGAGTCTGGGTCTTTTCACTTACATCACTATCCAGCGAAGTGTTGCTGACCTGACCCGGACGCCAGTATGGCTATTGTGGCTGGTGCTCATGACACCCGTCCTGATTTGGAGTGCCTGGATGCTGGTTTATGGAAAGAATACTCCACCGCCACTGATATTGATGGTTGGCCCATTTGTACTTTGCCCACTGTTGTACTGGCTGCTGATTCAGTGGGGACGCCAAGTTCCGAAGCCGCCCGTGAATCAGGAGGTTGAGAACAATAAACCTCCAATTTCAATCACCCAACAGACGATGCCATCAACTAGTGAGGCGTCAACGCTACGCCCGATCACAAAACAAGAAGAAACGGAACTGAGAAATTGTTTCCCTTGGGGAGTTTACTATCTCCAGAATGTGGAGTACCGACCTCAAGCGGTTTTGTGTCGTGGCAAGCTGCGAACGAATCCGGAGTCAGCTTACCAGACGGTACGGGGAAATATCGAAGCAGAATTTGGCGATCGCTTTTTTGTGATTTTTCAAGAAAGCTTCAACGGGAAACCGTTTTTTGCCCTGGTTCCCAATCCTCAATCGCAGCCGAAAACAGGACGGGAAACTGAATCCGTGTCACGGCCTGGGTTTGCATTGGCTCTGCTATTGATTACATTAGTGACAACGACCGTCGTTGGGGCTGAGATTGCCGGAGTCACAGCCGAACAGTCACAAGTTGACCCATCGATTTTACTCAGAGGGCTACCTTATGCTGTAGCGCTCATGGCGATTTTGAGCATCCATGAACTCGGTCACTACATCGCGGCAAGATTTTATCATGTGCGCGCCACTTTGCCGTACTTTATTCCCTTACCTTTTGTACCAGGAACGTTTGGGGCGTTTATCCAGATGCGATCACCCGTGCCCCATCGTAAAGCCTTATTTGATATTGGGCTGGCAGGTCCATTGGCTGGCTTGCTCGTAACGATACCCCTGCTGATGTGGGGACTCGCTCACTCTGAAGTCGTTCCCCTCTCCGACTCCTCTGGGTGGTTAAATTTTCAGTCCCTTAATCCTCGATTTTCCTTGTTATTGACGGTGCTGAGTAAGTGGGCATTAGGCAGCGTCTTAGCGCCCCAAATGGCTATCCATCTTCATCCGGTGGCTGTTGCTGGTTACATTGGTTTGGTTGTCACAGCTTTTAATTTAATGCCAGTCGGACAACTGGATGGCGGTCATATTGTCCATGCCATGTTTGGTCAGAGAACGGGTATTGCGATTGGTCAAGTTGTGCGACTTCTCGTGTTGGTTAGAGCCATGCTGGAACCAGATTTACTGGTTTGGGGGATTATCCTGTTATTCCTGCCCGTGACAGATGAACCTGCTCTTAACGATGTCTCCGAACTAGACAATTGGCGCGATTTTTGGGGATTGATCGCTTTAGTGATTTTAGCGGCTATTATCTTACCACCGGCTACAGTCACTCATCTACTAAATCTTTAAGCCGTCAGGAGTCGAACGCTGATTTGCGGTCACAAGAAACTGGTTCAAAAGTCAGTCCCAACTATCCCGGCTGGGTCATTTCCCAATCAAATGACTCTCTAGTTACACTGGATAACAACGATTCTGGGATTATCCACTTTTAACGGCGGCTGCTCAACCCTTGGCAACT
>DATNQL010000156.1:0-2371 GCA_036704025.1 Stenomitos sp. | reverse complement strand
GGACGCGGGGACGCAAAGAGGGGGAAACGCGGAGAAAGAATTCAGTCTGTAACACTCACCTCGTCTAAATTTGAGCGACTGCATCGAAGATTCAGCCGGGGTCTCAAACCCTTGGGACTTACGTCCCCGCGTCCCCGCGTCCCCGCGTCTCTGCGTCTTTGCGTCTTCTCGATGAATAAACGGCGATCGCTTGATCAATGCAGTACCAAGTCTTTAGTTCTCATCGTGACGGGAAGATCAGAGGCAATCAAAAACAGAACTTAGAGTTGAGAACTGACGTTGAGTCAATAGCCGTTTGCTGTGTAAGTTAAGCCCAGTCTATGAATTCGTCTGCGGCGTAGGCACCTGGCTGGGAGCCGTTAAGGTCGGTTCGGCTTCAGCTCCTGCATCGGTCTTATCCTGCACGCGCTCAATTTTAGCGCCCAATTGCCGCAACTTTCCTTCGATGTTATAGTAACCCCGATCTAAATGGTGCAGGCGCTGAATCGTCGTTTTTCCATCCGCCGCTAGCGCCGCGATCACCAAGGCAGCTGAGGCTCGTAAGTCTGTGGCAACAACAGGAGCACCGGATAACATCGGTACGCCTCGGATCAAGGCATGTTTCCCTTTCACACGAATATCTGCGCCCATGCGATTTAACTCGGCAACATGACCCAGACGATTCTCAAACACTGTTTCGGTAATCACGCTGTCCCCTTCACTCTTGGTTAAGAGTGCCATAAACGGCGCTTGCATATCTGTGGGAAATCCTGGATAAGGCAAAGTTTCAATATCCGTTGCCCGGAGTCGGCCTGGAACTAGTCGGAGGCAATTGGGTCCCTCTGCAATTACCTTTGCCCCAATGTCTTGTAGCTTAGCAATCACAGCCGTGAGATGATCGGGCACAACAGGGGAAATGGTAATTTCAGAGTGGGTAATGGCTCCAGCCACTAAAAAGGTTCCTGCCTCAATGCGGTCAGGAATAATCGGGTAATCCACCGAGTGTAAGTTGGGAACACCGGAAATCACAATGGTGTTTGTGCCAGCACCACGAATCCTGGCTCCCATGGCTCGACAGAAATTCGCCAAATCGACCACTTCTGGCTCTTGGGCGGCGTTTTCCAGCGTCGTTTCGCCTTCGGCTAACGTTGCCGCCATCATCAGGGTTTCCGTGGCTCCCACGCTGGGGTAGTCCAGGTAGATTTTGGCCCCTTTTAACTTCGGGTTCCGTCCAGGGACATAGGCGTGAACCATACCATGATCGATGTGTACCTCGGCTCCCATCGCTTGTAAACCCCGGACATGGAGGTCTACAGGTCTAGCACCAATGGCACAGCCGCCTGGTAATGGGACACGAGCCGCTCCCAATCGCGCCAGCACAGGACCAATCACAAAGAAGCTAGCTCGTAGTTGGCTAACCAATTCGTAGGGCGCTTGGGACTGTTGGAGGTGACGAGCATCAATGTCTAGGGTGTCACCGTTACGTTCGATCTTCAGGCCAAGAGCCGCTAGAATCTGGCTCATCCGTGCCACGTCTACCAGAGAGGGCACATTACGCAGTCGGCAATCGTCAGGACAAAGTACAGCCCCTGCCATGATGGCTAAGGCCGAGTTTTTGGCTCCACTAATTTGGACATGCCCGTGCAGGAAATTTCCGCCCCAAATCTGTAACACGGATTTGTCTTCTTCGGGTAAAGAGTGGCTATCTGTCAGGCTGAGAGAGTGATTGATGGGTCTATCCTCCAGAATCAGGGACTTCCTTTGCATTTTTTAAAATTTGGTTCTGATTCTACCTGAAAGATTTTAAATGTCTACCTCAAAAGCCAGCTTAATAGTCCACGAGTTTTACTTTTAAGCCTGTTCTCATTCACCGAGCCAAAAATTTAGTTGACAAACCTTGATAATTGCAGCAAAATAGTAAACTGCGTGGAAAAAACGCAAGCGGAACTGGCGGAATTGGTAGACGCGCTAGATTCAGGTTCTAGTGTCTGCAAAGACTTCCGGGTTCAAGTCCCGGGTTCCGCATCCCCATTTTGGATGCAAAGATTTTAGGTTTTGGATTCATCGCCTATATAAAATCCAAATCTAAAATCTCACAATTACAATGCTGACTAGTATTCAGAATTCTCTCGTCAAGCAAATTAAAAAGCTACACCATGCCAAGGGGCGGCGAGAGCAGCAACTGTTTTTGCTAGAGGGGACTCACCTGTTAGAGGAAGCTTGTGCGGTAGATTATCCCTTGGTTACGGTTTGCTGTACGCCCGAATGGCAAGAGCGTCATCAGCCACTTTGGCAAGAGGCGGCTTCGCGATGTCAACGAGCCGAATTGGTAAGTCAGGAAGTCCTGAAGGCACTTACCACCACCATTCAACCTGATGGGGTTGTGGCAACG
>DATNQL010000155.1:0-11746 GCA_036704025.1 Stenomitos sp. | reverse complement strand
AAGGTGAAAGTGCGATGGAATACGTCCCGCTTTGCTATCCCTCCTCTCTAATCAACTTCCTCCGGGTCAATTCCCGCTACTCGCAACCGCTCTGCTAACCGTTCTGCTCGTTGCCGTTCCTGCTCTAACTGTTGCTCTGCTTGTTGTGCCCGTTGACGTTCTTGCTCTAACTGTTGCTCTGCCTGTTGTGTCCGTTGCTGTTCTTGCTCTAATAGCTGACAAATTTCTGTATAGGACAAGAACTTCGTACCATCTGGACGATAAAGTTGTAACCCCTCTCCAGATAAATCAAAGCGAATTCCCAATCTAGGACTCGTCCAACCATCTGGCGAGTCAATTACATCCAAACGTTCCTCTACCCGTAACCAACCACTCAAATCATTTTTCTCCGGGTCGTACAGGTAATATTCTTCTACACAGTAGCGATCGTAAAAGACCTGTTTTTTATTCATTTCAGTCAGGGTGTTGCCAGGGGAAAGGATTTCAAACACCACCTGAGGCGCAATATTTTCCTCTTTCCACTGCATATAGGAACCTCTGTCTCCCTTTGGTCTGCCAAAGGCTACCATCACATCAGGAGCGTTCCGAATCTTGTTATTTCCCTCAACTGGATACCACAGCAAATCGCCAGCCACAAACACATTTGGGTCATCGGCAAATAGCCACTCCAAATTGTGATAGATCACCATAATCCAGCGAAATTGCTTGGTATTATCTGCCATCGGTTTTCCGTCTCTTTCGGGGTAGATTAGATCGGGCTGAGAAAGAGATTGTAGTTGAGAAACCATGACTAAAACCCGTGGATAACATCTAACATTGCTTTCAATCGTAAAGTAATAGCGTTGGGTGGATGCGAGCGCATCTTAAATATTAGGACTTACGCATTATCTCTATCTTCTGCATGAAAACTGGGCAACCACAGCCGGAGTTCATTCGAGGAGATTTCCCCTACAGTTGGCGTGCGTAAATCCTGATCGGCCAAAAAGCGATCGCTCTCACTCATAACCGTGCTACCTAGACTTCAGCACTTCCTATTCCCAACGGTCGATGACAAACCTGTAGAATTTGTTAATTATTCCCGAACTGTACCCCGATTAAGAGTAGTTAACTATTACCCAGTCGGGTGAATCCACTGGGGGAAGTGAGAAACAATCCGCCTGTCATACCTTGAATACAAGCAGCAAGAGTTTGACGCCAAGGCTGGGAAGTAGAGAATGAGAAGCTGTATTATGAAAAATGCTGATTTGTACGAAACACGCCTCCTAGAATCTGCGATCGCTAAGTTGTTTACTCAAGCCTCTCAAAAAGGCAAGTTAACTCTTACAGACTGCTATAGCTTAGTGGCTACCATCTTGACATATCCCCTCAGCGATGCCGAGCAGGAGTTAATTCATCGCTTGTTGTACGCTGTTCGACGGGGAAGAATGGAAGTCGTAATCGATTAACCAAGAGGTTTCGTCACTTAATCAGTTAACCGATTGAAGGTTAGAACTTTCCACCTTCAACCTATCCCTCTGAATCAATATCGCTCTAATAACAATTTCACTTCCTCTTCTATCGCTAAATCTTTCATCGCTTCCCATTCAGCTTTGCGAACGGCTAAGTAAGCTTGAGCGAGTTCTGTACCCAAAGCCTCTAGAAGGACTTGATCGCTGCTCAGTTGAGCAATAGACTGCTCTAAGTTGATAGGCAATCGATCAATATTACAAATATTTCGCTCCGCTTCTGGCATATATCCAGGGTCTATTGTCACCGGTTCTCCCAGTTCCAGACAGTGCCGGATGCCATCGAGTCCCGCTGCAATCACAGCCCCCAAAGCCAGATAAGGGTTCGCGGAAGCATCCACGGTTTTCAGTTCAAACTGAGTTGGACTAGATTCTTCCGGGTTACTGACTACTCTCACTGCCGCCTCTCGATTATCGATTCCCCAGCACCGAAACGCACCACTCCAATGATGTGGACGAATCCGGCGATAAGAATTGGTGCTGGGTGTGGTGAGTGCCATGAGTGCTGGGAGATGGTGGAGGATGCCAGCAATGAAGCGACGGGCAATTTCTGAGAGTTCCCCCCCGACATCGAGATTGGGTATCAGGTTTTGTCCATCCTGCCAGAGACTGAGGTGGAGGTGACAACCGCTACCTGCTTTGTCCGCGAAGATTTTGGGTAAGAAGGAGGCTGTAAGATGATGCTGAAGTGCGATCGCACGCACTGTTTCCCGAAACGCAATTTGCTGATCTGCCGCCGCTAAGGCATGAGTATAAAGGATCGAAATTTCTTGCTGACCTGGCCCCGATTCTGGATAATACTGTTCAACTAGCATCCCTTGCTCAACCAGTGCTTCTGCAATCTCATCAATTACATGCTGATGCAAATCCATTGCCAGGGTTGAGGCAAAAACCGTCTCATCCGCAGGAACAATCCCATTCGCTGTCTGTTTGAGAAAGTAGAATTCATTCTCAAACGCGGCAATCACTTCTAACCCCTCATGCTTAGCTTCCGCAACCATCCTTTTGAGGAAGTGTCGGGGACAAAGATTCCAAGGAGAAGCATCTTTCACCATATCTCCCATCACGCGAGCATGACCAGGAGCATAGGGCAAAGGCGTCAAGGTATTCCAGTCCGGTACCAAGCGAACCTCACCCACTGGACCCAAACCACTTCCGGGTGCTGGGGCATCAATCATCACAGGAATCGCTTGCTGTGCAGCAGAAATGCCAACACCGTGTTTGAGGTACTCAGCGATTGCTCCCCGATGTACTGCCTTGCCGCGAATGATGTTGGCATTGTCACACCAGAGAATCCGCACAAACCGAGTACCAGTGGCATCGAGCGTTTGTAAAAGTTGTTTCTCCATGTGCGGCCCTTCAGGATGTTGAAATTGGCTAACACATTTTACCTATTTCAGGGGTTGCAAATTCTCCAGGGTGAGAGAGAGTTCTTCATCAGCCATCTGTTTGTTATAATCAATGTCGATTTGAGTGGGGTAGCCGAGGGTGGGGTGGTAAGTTACAGAAATGCGGTGCGCTTTCTTGGCGATCGCATCCTGTATAACATCAAACAGCTTTGCGATCGAATCGTACTTTGTGAAATACTCCCGATTCACAGGCTTTCTACTATTAACCCCAATCAGGGAAGTGACTTTGCCGTTACGGACGGCAATCTCGACGGGTTGGGTGACTTCTGGCAAACAAAAACAACTTCTCCGTAGCGAATAGCGGTAATTAGAGATCTTTTGTTTTGCCCACAATTGCTTGTTTTGCTGCAATTGTTGAGCGGCATTTGAGCTTTGATCTGTTAGTGTTGTTCCTCTACCTAATACAGCTAAATCAGGACGTGCATTAGCAAGAGGTTTTGTGCCACTACACAAACCTGTTTCTAATTGACTTCCTTGATTAGAGGCATAAACAAGGTACTCTTTCCCTTTTTCAAACGAGTATCCGCAACTCGCGCTAGAACCCGAAGTTCGTACAACAAACTGGCGCTTGGGTTGTCCTTTCCAAACATTGGAAACTTCAAATGTCACCTTGAATCCAAGTAACGGACGTGAAACTTCGGGACGCATTTCACCTTCATCGACAACATCAATGACTCTACCCGCAAAAACCGTCCCAGAGTTTTTTAAACTTTGTTGGGGTGTAGTGGGAAGACAACTACAGGCACTGGCGGCGTTGGAACTTAAAACAAATAAGCTTGTAGCAAGAAGAAATATTTTTTTCATGGCTTACATCTCACAAACAATCTCGACTAATTACCGTTACAGTTATTGTTCTTCGAGTTCATCACAAGTCTTTTTTAGGGACACGGCAAGGCGCTGTCCTTAAGGTCTGGGTTATGAACTGAAAACCGCTGTACTATTATGATTTTTTGTAGTTTGCTCAGCCGCAAGAGTCCCGGTTAATCGTTACTTTGCCACCATGGCGGGCGACCCTTTTGCGAACTCAACTCAAATGTTGACTGATAAGGGTGAGCAGAAGTTCCTTCCCTTTAGTCTGAAAATGGCTGCTTCTCATCCGTTTCGTTTCTGCCTGAGCAATCGCGGTTGGAGCTTGCCACTGGAAATATCGAGATGGGAGTTCAAATCGTTGGCGATTGTAGGGGATGACTCTAATCGGTTGAGTGAGGAGTTTGGCGGTAATACCCACTAGGGTGACAGTCAGAATGAATACACATCATGCAAAAAAACGATTGGGATCGAGCAGATATTGCATTGAATTCAATATTCTGTAACAACCGTTACTAAAAGATATTGCAAACTTTAATAGTTGTTATTGAGGATAACTGAGGAATAAGGCTTGTAGAAGTTTATGACAGCCAAAAAGAATCTCATTGTTATTGGCAACGGCATGGTGGGGCACAAGTTCCTCGAATTGATGATTGCCTCATGTGCAACTCAGAAATGGAACTTGATTACCTTCTGCGAAGAACCGCGTGTTGCCTACGATCGCGTAAACCTCAGTGGCTATTTTTCTGGCAAAACAGCAGCAGATTTATCACTGGTAGAACCGGGACTTTATCAAGAAAACGGTATTCAAATTCATATTGGTGATAAAGCCGTTGCCATTGATCGGGAACAAAAAACCGTCTCATCAGCGAATGGATTAACAGTTTCCTACGATAAGATTGTTCTCGCAACTGGTTCCTCTCCCTTCGTTCCACCTATTAAGGGGAATGAGATTTCAGGCGCGTTTGTATACCGCACTATTGAAGACCTGGAAGAAATATCTACCTACGCCAAAAATTGTAAAGTGGGTGTGGTGATTGGTGGAGGTTTATTAGGTTTAGAAGCCGCTAATGCCCTCCAAGCTATGGGATTGAAAACCCATGTCGTTGAATTTGCCTCTCGACTGATGCCTGTACAAGTTGATGATGCAGGTGGCGCGATTCTCCGCAGTAAAATAGAAGCGCTTGGGGTTTCGGTTCATACCAGCAAATCCACGACCCAAATTGTCAGCGAAGATGGCAAAATTACCAAGATGCTCTTTGCAGATGGTTCTGAGTTAGAAACAGACATGATCGTCTTTTCTACCGGAATTCGCCCCCGTGATGAATTGGCTAGAAGTTGCGGGTTAGAAGTTGGAGAACGCGGCGGTATTGTGATCAATGATTACTGCCAAACCTCCGATCCAGATATTTACGCGATCGGTGAATGTGCCCTCTACAAAAATCGCATCTATGGTTTAGTGGCTCCTGGTTATACGATGGCAGGAGTTGTGACAGATGGGTTCAATAATATCACGACAACCACCTTTACAGGTGCCGATATGTCCACCAAACTGAAACTTTTGGGGGTGGATGTTGCCAGTTTTGGAGATGCGTTTGCTAGAACTCCGGGTGCTAGAGAAATTGCTATTACCGATACCGTTCAAGGTATTTACAAAAAGCTAATCTTGAATGAGGATGGCACTCGTTTACTGGGTGGAATTCTCGTCGGAGATGCTTCGGCATACGGTACTTTGCTGCAATTTGTGCAAAACGCCATTACTCTACCACCTCATCCAGAAGATTTGCTGATGCCGCCACGAGAAGGCGCATCTGTAGCCAAGATGGGCGTGGAAAACTTACCAGATACGGCTCAAATTTGCTCCTGCAATAATGTGAGTAAAGGACAAATTTGTACAGCGATTCGAGAACAGAATTTAACCGATGTTCCCAGCCTAAAAAAATGTACAAAAGCTGGCACAGGTTGCGGTGGTTGTGTACCCCTCGTAACGGATTTACTCAAGTCAGAGATGAGGAAAGCCGGGATAGAGGTGAAGAATCATCTCTGCGAACATTTTGCTTATAGCCGTCAGGAACTCTACCATTTGGTGCGTGTTCACC
This sequence comes from Stenomitos sp., assembly GCA_036704025.1. Taxonomy (GTDB): domain Bacteria; phylum Cyanobacteriota; class Cyanobacteriia; order Cyanobacteriales; family Coleofasciculaceae; genus Allocoleopsis. The sequence continues at coordinate 5,926 of DATNQL010000155.1, read as the reverse complement.
AAATTAAGACGTTTGATGAGTTAATTCAACAACACGGTAAAGGTAGGGGTTGTGAAATTTGTAAGCCTGCGGTAGCTTCCATTCTGGCTTCGACGTGGAATGAGCATATTTTAGAGAAGTCTCTGGTTGGTCTTCAAGATACTAACGATTACTATCTCGCTAACATTCAACGGGACGGGACTTATTCCGTTGTACCACGAGTTCCTGGTGGGTAAATTACGCCAGATAAGCTAATTGTATTAGGACAAGTTGCCCAAGAATTTGGTCTTTATACCAAAATTACAGGCGGACAACGGATTGATTTATTTGGTGCTCGTGTCGAGCAATTGCCTCATATTTGGAAGCGATTAATCGATGCTGGATTTGAATCAGGACATGCTTATGGCAAGGCACTGCGGACGGTGAAATCTTGCGTTGGGAGTACCTGGTGTCGCTTTGGCGTACAGGATTCTACGAGTTTGGCGATTGAGGTAGAACTGCGGTATCGGGGTTTGCGATCGCCCCATAAATTAAAATCGGCTGTATCGGGTTGTACTCGTGAGTGTGCGGAAGCTCAGAGTAAGGATTTTGGCATCATTGCGACTGAAAAAGGTTGGAATTTGTATGTGTGCGGCAATGGCGGGATGAAGCCACAACATGCCATATTGCTAGCCGAGGATATCGATAAAGAAACCCTGATTAAATATTTAGATCGGTTCCTCATGTTCTATATCCGTACCGCCGATCGACTGGAACGCACTGCAACTTGGTTCAACAAACTTGAAGGGGGAATTGATTACCTTAAACAGGTGATTATTCATGATTCGCTAGGCATTGGTGCTGAATTAGAGCAAGAGATGCAGTACCTCGTGAATACCTACCAATGTGAATGGAAAGCGACTATTGAAGATGCCGAAAAACTCAATCGTTTTCGTCATTTTGTCAATTCCGATGAGTCCGATCCAAATATTGTACATGTAGAAGAACGGGGTCAAAAACGTCCAGCAAAAGAACATGAGAAATCTTTGATGGGTAGTTCAAAATAGTCTGACCCCTCTTTCTCTCTTGCCCAGGGGAGAGGTCAACTGAAAAGGATAGAAACTACCACTACATCGCAACAGCAATCAAGAGGAAATAAAAATGGTTCAAGCCTTAGTTCGTGAGACCAGTAAAACCTGGGTTGATATTTGTTCGATTGAAGCGATCGCACCCAATACGGGAGTTTGTGCCTTAGTTAAAGGTCAACAGGTAGCGATTTTCAAAGTTGGTAATCAGGATGAGGTTTTTGCGATTAGTAATTACGATCCATTTAGTAAAGCCTTTGTGTTATCGAGGGGAATTGTCGGCGATCGCCAAGGGATTCTCAAAGTAGCTTCCCCGATTTACAAGCAAAACTTCAACTTACTGACTGGACAATGTCTTGATGATGAAACAGTAAGCATTCCCACTTATCCAGTGAGGGTATTTGAAGGTAGAGTGCAGGTATCGGTCTAAGTTGGTGAGATAAATACGAACACGCCCGAATACGTTGCAGATCCTCATCTGTAATTGGTGGACTCAGACAGCGTCCACCATTTTGACATTTCTGGCTCGACGTCATCAAAACATCTGTGCGTCCCCGCGTCCCCGTGTCCCCGTGTCCCCGTGTCCCCGCGTCCCCGCGTCTTCTCGATCAATCTAGGAGCGATCGCTTGATTCCTAGGCAACACACGAACGGCAAAGAGATGGAAGGCGCGAGTGCATCTCTATCCGCCGTGTGAGCGCTCAGTATTTACACCGCAGAAAAGGAATTAATAAATTATGCCGCAAGGCTGATCCCGCCCCAGAACTGAGGAAATATGGGGAAGACTTACCATAGATTCATTCTGCTAATCGCTTCCCAGTTATGAGCTATTGCCTGAATCCAAGCTGCTCGAAGCCCCAAAATCCTAATAACATCCAGTTATGCCTAAGCTGCGGGTCACCCTTGTTGCTACAAAAGCGTTATCAAACCCTGAAGCTAATTGGTCAAGGTGGCTTTGGCAGAACCTTTCTGGCGGTGGATGGAGGTAAACCCTCTAAACCACGCTGTGTGATTAAGCAGTTTTTTCCCCAGCAACCCAGCACGGCTCATGCCCAGAAAGCCGCAGAATTATTTCGCCAGGAAGCTCAGCGATTAAAAGAACTCGGCAGACATCCCCAAATTCCCACACTATTGGCTTATTTTGAACAAAAAGGCCAGCAATACTTAGTCCAAGAATATATCGAGGGGCAAAATCTGGCTCAAGAACTCATAGAGGAAGGCGCTTTCAACGAAATGCAGATTCGGGAACTACTCACCCGTTTGCTACCCATTCTCCAATTTGTCCATGAGCATCAGGTCATCCACCGGGACATTAAACCCGCCAATATCATTCGCCGCATCTCTCCAACTCTGGGAACACAACGAGGTGTAAAATCCACTCATCGCCGCAAAAGTCAATTGGTTTTGGTCGATTTTGGTGCCGCCAAATTTGCAACAGGCACCGCCTTATTGAAGACAGGAACTTCCATTGGAAGTGCTGAGTATACCGCTCCTGAACAAATTAGAGGTAAAGCGGTGTTTGCTAGCGATCTCTATAGTTTAGGCGTCACCTGCATTCATCTGCTCACCCAGATTCCGCCTTTTGATTTATTTGATAGCAGTGAGGATACCTGGGTTTGGCGAGATTTTTTGCTCAATCCGGTGAGTGATGCTTTAGCGCGGGTTTTGGACAAATTACTGTACAGTGCGACCAAGCGACGCTACCAATCCGTCGCGGAAGTCGTCAAAGACTTAACCTTAGTGCCAACTCCCAGAACCAAAGCAACCTTTGGTATCCCTAGAACCTATGTCCCGCCTACGCCTCAATCCATTCCAGAGCCAGCGGTTCAGACGGCCAATGCATCACCCCTGCAAGCCCCAGCCTGGTTAGATGCAGACATTTTCGAGGACTATTGTGATCAAACCCGGTGCGTTTTTCCGTTTGATATGGCATCCGAGGCTCCGATTCAGCCTGTTGCTGATCACCATGATTCATTCATGACGACGACGCCGAAAAACCTGCGGCAAGCGGCAGCTTTGAGAGTGGGATTTGCCACGTTGATGATTTTCGCAACCAGTAGTTTGGTGCGATTGGCTGCTAATTATTGGACTGAGGCTAGGCTATCTCCTGGAAATTCACTCTCCACACTATCGGACACGGAGCCACCCAGGTCTGACTTTTTAGAAATGGCTCAACCCATTTATACTATTGCTAAATCAGGCTCGGTACTGTCCCTGGCTATCAGCCCCGATGGTCAAACTCTAGTGAGTGGGAGTGATAGTGAGGGGTGGGAGGTTGATCCCTCCGATGAACAGGAGACATCCCGTTCGGTCAAACACCAGCCCAGTAAAATCACCGTCTGGGATCTGCCGACCGGAAAACGGCGCTACACGTTGGATACTCAGTACCCCGTGTGGTCTGTTGCCCTCAGTCCCGATAGTCAGATTCTGATTGCGAGTATGACGAATCATCGTTCAGAGAAATCGGGTGTCTCTGGATCTCAAGGCAGTATTCAGCTTTGGCATCTAGGTACGGGAAAACTACTTCGCACCATTCCCAAATCCGCAGAGGATGGAAAATTTGTGGCAATTAGTCCCGATGGACAAACCCTTGCCAGTAGCGGTAGTGAAACCATTAAACTTTGGGACTTGCAAACTGGAAAGCTAATCCGCACGCTGGATAGCCAAGCCTTGGGGGTTGATTCTCTGGTTTTTAGTCTAGATGGACAGACGCTTGCCAGTACGGGGTATGACGGTAGCATCACCCTATGGAATCGGCGTACTGGAGACTTGATCCGCACGTTAGAGGGACAAGTGGGTGCTTTAGATTCTATTAGCATTAGTCCTGATGGTCAAACCGTGGTCAGTGGTATAACCAAAGGGGAACAGGGAGCGATCGCCACTTGGAATGTGCATACTGGAAAACTCATACATACGTTCAATCCACCCAATACGGTTGATAAAGTCGCTATCAGTCCCGATGGGAAAACATTTGCAAGTAGTAATTGGGATTCCAAGGCAGGAACCATTAAGATCTGGAATCTAGAAACGGGAAAACTGCTTCGGACTCTACAGGCTCACCTCAGCGTCGTTGATTCTCTCAGCTTCAGTCCCGATGGGAAGACCCTGATCAGTGGCAGTCTTGACCAAACCATCAAAATTTGGCAAGTTTATCCTTAACTGGGCGGGGTTTCAACGGATCAATTGTGCCTTTATATACCATCCGCCTTCACACAAATGCCCACCTCTGAGTAGATAAGAGTTGAGTGTGGATGTTGCTATCTTGAGCAAGATAGCTCATAGGCAGAGAGAAAGCATAAGCTTGCTGAACCCCAGTGAACCCTTCTGGGGTCTTTTTTTTGGGGTTCAGGTAACAATATAACTACCTGTTTATCCAGCTATCCCAATGTATCCAGTTACTCTAGGGTATGACGAAGCCAAGAAACGAATAGAATCCTTACTGCGAGATGGATATTGTTCAGAAGCCTTAGTTACGGCTGTCTTTACGGCGGAAAAAATGTTGAGGCGTACCCTACGACAAATCATTGTCTCGGCTGGTTTTACTAGTAAATCGGCTGAACAATTAATGAGTTTAGCTAGAGGATTGACGGCGCTGAAAGAACAATGGTTCATTTACGAACCCCATCAGAGAACACTGGTTGAAGTGATTGGAAATCAGGAATGGCAACAAATTTGTACGTTGGCAAAAATGCGGAATAAGTTAATTCATGGAATTCGCGTCTATGAAGCTGAATATTGTCAAGAGCAGGCAGAAAAATTTTTGTTTACTTTAGATATTGTTAAGGCAAAACTAGAAGCTACCTATGGTTACAGTGGATGGGAAAGGCTAGCCGCACGGAAAAAAAGTAAACTTCATATCGACCCCAAAATTAAACTTACACACGATTAATTGGGTGCTTCATGTTTAATTTCCACTGTTGTTAACGATTCTGATATTGCTCCCGGAGATAGGTCAAAATTATCTGTGTTCCTTGCTGCACAATCTCTTGAGGTGGCACAGTCAGTGGATTGCCATCAAGATTTAGCTCTGTCAAATTGGTAAGCTGACCAATTTCTTTTGGTAGCGCCGTCAGTTGATTATCGCTGAGGACTAAGTGTGTCAGATTGATGAGGTTATCAATTTCGGGAGGTAGCGCCGTCAGTTGATTGTTGCTGAAGGATAGTCTTATTAAATTGGTGAGTTCAAGGATTTCTGGTGGTAGAACGCTTAGTTGATTATTGCTGAGGGATAACCATATCAGATTAGTGAGCTGTAGAATTTCGGTTGGCAGTGTTGTTAGTTGATTGTTGTAGAGGTTCAGCCATCTCAGGTTAATAAGACTACCAATTTCAGGCGGCAATGTTGCCAGTTGGTTGTTATGGAGGTTTAGCCATTCCAGATTAGTAAGATTACCGATTTCCGGTGGTAGTACCGTCAGTTGATTGTCGCTAAGATCTAATTCTTTGAGATTGGTGAAACTAGCAATCTCAGGTGGCAATGCTGTGAGTTGATTATTTCTGAGAGATAGCCAGCTAAGATTAGTGAGTTGACTTATTTCTGCTGGCAGTGTTGTGAGTTGATTATTACTGAGGGATAGCCATGTCAAATGGGTGAATTGAGCAATTTCTGCTGGTAGTGCTGTCAGTTGATTATCCTGGAAGTTTAGCCATGTCAATTTAGTAAGACTACCGAATTCTTGTGGCAATGCTTTCAGTTGATTCCCGCCGATGTTTAGCTCTGTCAAATTGGTAAGCTGACCAATTTCTTTTGGCAGCACCATTAGTTGATTGGTGTAGAGGGATAGCTCTGTCAAATTGGTGAGATTTCCGATTTCTTTTGGCAGCACCATTAGTTGATTGCTGTCAAGGAATAGTTCTGTCAGATGGGTGAGATTTCCGATTTCT
>DATNQL010000154.1:0-4827 GCA_036704025.1 Stenomitos sp. | reverse complement strand
GCTAAAGCTCCCATCGCCCCAATCAAAAGCCACACTTTAGGGAGCGCACGTAACTTTTGCCACCCGTGATTTGACCCCTTGGATGGTTGGTGTTCAACGGCGTGGGTCGTACTAGTACGAGTATCCGGTTGAGTCGATGATGGACTGGTTGTTCCAGAAGACGCACTGATGGCTTCCCCTTGTGAAGCCGATGTGGAGTCCGAGGGATGGGCGGATAGTTACCAACTCGCCGGCTCTGCTCGATTTTTCGACCCCTGATCCGTCTCCATATTCGGTCGCGCCACTTCATGGCTCGGCGGAGACGATGGCTCTATCTGATTGAGCAAACCCCGAATAAAATCTGCCGTACTTTCCTCTTCTGGCTCGTCTGAAGCTTTTAAATCTAGGAAAAAGTTGTCGAGTTCATCTTCATCATCTGGGGGCAGGGGGGGTCTAGCAGAGCGGGTAAATATCACATCCTCTGCTTTCGGCACCAAGGGCATTTCAGGGAGTTCGGGGATCACAAACAGTTCTTCTCGTTTTTCTTGGGTGTCATTCGACAAGAAACCATCGAACTCTGGATGGAGATAGAGAACTGGGAGTGCCCAATACAACTGATTCGAGCCGTAAGCTGAAATCAATCCCTGCCTTGCTCGACTCAGGCTCAGATCAATGGGATAGCCTTGATTAAGATTGCGGTAAAGCAGCCGTGTCAGGGTTAGAGCCACCTCATCAGGAATTCGCTCAGCCATGGCTAAAACACCAGGAATCCCTCGTTTCACCAGCGCTTCTGCCAGATTCCGTTCTTTTCCATTCTCTAGAGCCTGGGATGTGGCTGTATAGGCACCGCGACAGGAGTTAAACACCGCCAGTTGGACACCATTATTGACGAGCAACCCAGCTAAATCGTCGCCGTTGAGGGTTTCAGTGAGACCGGTTCTGTTACTGACTAGGTACACATCCCCGCCGGAGTCACCCAAATTACTGTGACCCGCGTAATGGAAAACCTGATAATGACCTTGTTCTAGTGCTTGTGTGAGCTGTTCTCGTCCGGGCTGTTCCAGTACCGTCAGTTGAATCGCAGGAGGACCATTAGGAGTCCGTCGTTGCAGTTCTTCTTGTAAGTGACTGGCCTCTTGTGCGAGTTCCAACATTTCCTGGTCACTGGGACCGGAAATCACCATTAAGATTTTTAGGGGTTGATTGGCGGAGGAGACAAACCGCTGAGTTGGGTTCCAAAGTCCTGGCCCCAATTGGTAACGGGAGAAGGCCACATCAATGCCTGTGGCTAGGGGGCGATCTCCTGCGTGCATTACTTCCCAAGGCAAACGCGGTAAGCGTGTTCCTTTCAGCCCTAGGCGCAGCCGCAAAACCTGACGGTGATTTTGGGCGATCGCTTGCGCCATCATCCAGCTATCTCTCAAGCTACCTTGAAACAGAGCATTGTAGAATTCATGACCGAGATCTACCAGGTTTCGTGTAGACGGATTGGCGGGTTCATCCCATTCCGACAAAAAAAAGACATCTTCGGTAAACGCCCCACCCCCCTGCAACAAGCCCAAGAGTGGGTCATTCATCAGTTGACGCGCCTGAGCTAACCAATGCTCTACGGGCCAGTGGACTTGCTCTTCTGCCAAGGGGACTCCTGGGGCGACGCGTTCAATTCGCACCAAATATTCGTCTTCTCCTAAGGGAGTCACAGAGATGTGAAATTCCTGTGCCACTGCTACTGGGTCAATCCTGCTTAAATTCGAGGACATTGAGCTGAATCGTGAAAAGGCTTGAGGATGCAATACCCCTATTTAGTCTTAGATACCTTCAATTGCCTGAAAGTTTCCCAAATGTTTCCGGATGACTACGACCCATCTCGGAAGAGTGGAATGGTAGATGCACCCTGATTGACGTTCCCTGGCTCACCGGTTTGAGTTGGGGATTTTTTTTTACTGGGAAGTAAGAACTGAGGGATGAAATTTAAAACGGTGATCAAGGCTGAAGGATGAAGCAAGAACGTCCTATTTCATCCGATGTTAAGAGCGTTCAAGGCTCCCGCCCTACCCATCGTTACCCAACAAGGCTTGTCGGTAGGGGTCTTTAACCCAAGACGTCTGTGTACTTTATACTTCATACTTTACCCTTCATACTTCAGATTCAGTTTTTTTGCTGAATACCTCGTTCACTATTGTAGGGCGCAAAGACAAAGCTGTCTGAGGGCACTTTGTCAAGCTGTCTACTCCGCTACAAAAAACCTACCCACCCAACAACGGCTGGGTAGGCAAGTTTTAACACTGGCGTGAGCGAGTATCGTATTTCTGAATTGGCTTTGTTAGCACCCGATGACTTAATCGAGCACCTTAAAAGACTTAACTTCCAGAACCGGCCCAATCATGGCAATGGTCATCACATCATCCCTTACCTGTCCTTCAACCTTGACTTTAAGGTCTGATTTTTTCAACTCATCCGGAGCATCCTTAAGTTCATAAGTTTCCCCGGAATCTGCCACCAGTGCCCAAGTCCCTGGCCCTAGTCCTTTGCGTTCGATCACACCTTTTACACTAATACTCATGCCGTTTTCATTTCTCCTTTCGAGGCTAGATAGGCAAGTCCAAAGCACAGGAGGGCATTGGTAATGAGGAAGACGCGAGCTACAATACCGCTACCCAACCACAAGAGGCTGGGGGACATAACGGCACTCACCGCCAAACAACTAGCCACACCGAGGGCAGACCCAATGGCCACCCACTTCCATTCTTTATGTCCGAGTAGCAACGCCACTAATATAAAGGGAATCAGTACGCTGGCAAAAATGGGGTTGAGCATACTGCTACCTTGAATGGCGCTACCCAGTTCGGGAATGGAACTGCCCATCACTCGGAACGGCCATTGCGGCAGGTCGAAGATATACAAACCACGCAGAATAAACAGTCCAGAACTTCCCGCGACTAACCCGGTGGTGAGTGACAAACCCCAGAACGGTAAGTAATTCCGCAGGAACCAGGCCAGCAAATAAGAACCCAGAACCATGGCGATTTTCGGCAGTAACATCACGGTTCCGCCGTCAATCCAGAAACGAGGATTGAGATAACCGTTATCCCGTAACCAGCGGAAGAAGTCCTTGAAGGTGATTTGTCCTTTAATGGCCAACTTCACAGCAGCGGCGGCATCCAGATGACCGGCACCAAAGTGATTGAGGGGGTCTTGCTGGATCACTCGTGCTGATTTTGTCAAGATATCGGCAATTTCATCGGGTTCTTTGATCCCAGCCGCTTTGATTAAAGCCGCTACCCCGGCAACGTGGGGAGAGGCCATACTGGTTCCTTGGAAGCCCGCGAACATGGGTTCACCGGTTTGAGGGTCAATAGTCTCTTGTAAAATCTTACCGGCTTCGCTGCCACCGGGGGCTGAGATATCTACACCTGCGCCAAAATTGGAGTAAGGGGCTTTAACGCCAGCCGAATCTAGAGCGGAAACGCCGATCACATGAGGATAGCGGGCGGGGTAAGAGGCTGAATTGTCATTGGAATTACCCGCCGCTGCGATGATCACGACTCCTTTTTGGTGGGCGTAGTCAATCGCTTCTTTCATCAACTGACTTTCACCGCCGCCACCCAAACTCATGTTGATCACATCGGCACCGTTGTCAGCCGCAAAGCGAATCGATTCTGCAATATCCGCGACTGTACCGCCGCCACCTGCACTCAATACTTTTAACGGCATGAGGTTGGCTTCGTAAGCAATCCCGGCAACACCATAATTGTTGTTTGTGGATTGAGCCACTGTTCCAGCCACATGGGTACCGTGTCCGTTGTCATCGAATGCCTCGACGCGATCGTTTACGAAGTCGTAGCCGCTGACAAACTTGGTCTCTTTCAAGTCGGGCACGGGGCTAATCCCGGTGTCAATCACTGCAACCGTGACCCCACTCCCCTTCGTATCGTCCCAGGCCGATTCCACGTTGATTTGCCTTAGGTTCCACTGTTGACCGTAGTCGGGGTCGTTGGGTACGTCGAAGGCTTTGTAGATATAGTTAGGTTCAATAAATTCCGTCAGCTTGCCCAAGCCTAACTTTTTCAGTTGGGCGATGGTTTTGCGATCGCCTTTGGCAATATATACATGGTCAGGAGCTGAAAATTCACTATTCAGGCGAGGTTCTAGTCCGTACTGTGACGTCAGTAAATTGACTTTCGCCGCAATCTCAGCCGCTGGCACATCTTCCCGAAAGTCCAGCACAATCGACTCAAACTTTCCCTGGTTCGCCAACCCCTTAAAGTTAAATGGGGCAAAAAGCAGCCCCAATATAAACAAACACGCTATCAAAAACTTTCTCATGGCAACCCGTCCGCTGTCGCGCCAGTTTAACCACTACCATAGCTCATGTGTCTCCTTGTGGGAGCTGATGTTGCATTATGTTTAATGCTGATGGGCTAGAAGCGAAAGTGCCAATCAAGGGTAGGCTAAAGATAAGTGTAATTACTGTTGCTACAGGGTGGAAAAAATAGCCCAACATGGAACGCGGTTTACTCTGGTTACCTTTACTCGCTGTATTTATCTGGCTGGCTTGGTCAGGTTGGAACGAATACCAAAAAGTTGAAGCCTATCGCCACTGGGCATTTCAGTTTGAGCGGGCGAAGTATGATATTTATGCGGTACTGGGTCAAAAAGGGAGTGATTTAACATGGGGAAAACCCACACGCCAAGGGCCTATTGAGTTAGAAACCTTCTCGCTTCAAGAGGTAAAAGTGATTCGCTTATTGGTGGATGAGCAGACGGCGGACTTAGACAAACCCCCACAACAAGCTCGTGCGATCGCTCTTGAATTTCTCTTTCCAGAACCGACGGCTTCAATCAAAG
>DATNQL010000153.1:0-23547 GCA_036704025.1 Stenomitos sp. | reverse complement strand
TCACATTGAATCAGTTGTTCTAAAGATTTACTACCCAACGATTGTAAGACGTTGTTTTCATCCATGTGAGCCAGTAATTCCAAGTAATCGCGGGCAACTGGATTCGTTAAAATAATCCGTCGGTTTGTATCAAGCAGAAGTACTCCTTCCGGTAAGTGAGCCAGAATCGTTTCCAGATCATGCTTTTCTAAGGTGATAAAAAACGAGCGTAACTGCTGTAGAGAAATAGACGCATTGCTAGCGACATGATACAACAGGCGAATTTGTTCTTCAGTAAACTGCTCGGCTTGCTCTGTCCCTACAAACAGTAACCCAATGATTCGATTGTCTGCGTAGGGACTATTAATGAGCGGGACTAATAATAAAGATCCCAAAGTTTGTAGAGAAGCTTCTCCCTCTTGAGCCTCGACTGAATTGAGATAATGGAGTGTTAGAGATGAGTGACTCAAATCTTGCCCATTTAAACGGGATAGGCGAGTAAGCATTTGCTGCTGAATCTCCATTTGAAGCGTAGGATGCAAGGGACGATGGGTTTTCAGGAATAACTTACAAGGTGGGGGATTTTGCCACCGATTTTTAGTAATATCTTCAAGTCGATTGGGCTTAGTATCGAGTAGAAGAATCGTCCCAGAAACATCGTGGGGAATGGCTGGATAAAGATGCTCCAGCATCGACCGCAATAAGTCTTCGTAGGTAAGGGTATAACCCAGTTCTGCCGTGATGTTGTCACCCATGAGAATTTCACGAATACGTTGCTGAACTTGGGCTGTTAAACGCTGTTTAAATTCCGATCGCAAAGCACTCAGTTGTTGCTGTGTTTTCTGAAATTGCTCTTGGACTAATTTTGTAGCTTGACGAGCCATTTTCAGTTGTGTGGCTTGCTGCCGCACAATTTGCTCTAGAGCTTGTTCGTGCTGCTTGTGTTCACTAATATCTCGCCCAATGGCATAAACCCATCCATCCTCATTGAGCAACAATTTCCAGGCAATCCACCGATAACTACCATCTCGATGGCTATAGCGATGTTCTAACTCCATCAGTTCACCGATGATCAATTCTTGGTAACCTTTCTGCGTAGCGCTTACCTCTTCTGGATGAACGAATGCTAGCCAAGGTTTTGCCAACAGTTCTGCCGGAGTCCAGCCTAATAATTCTTCCCAAGCTGGGTTCACTTGCTTGAAGTAGCTATCTTTTCTAAGGAGGCAATAGAGGTCAGAGGAGAACTGAAACAATATGTTTTGTAAGCTACTTGTCATCGCGTTTGCCTGCCCCATTGTTTCTTCCTGGCTAGTCTTGTCTTAGCAGTAGATCATACCGTGTAGTACAGATTTCATTAGATTGCCCCACACCCATCAAACATTTTTCCCCAGAGTTTTCTAAATTTTTAATGAAGAGGCGCTTTTAAGTGGCAGTTTCATCGCCGTTGCTCAGACAATGGAGCCATCGGTGACACCCAAGAAAACCGTGGAAAATTACAACATGGTAGATATGATCGGTCAGCTCCTAGCCAGACGATACCAAATCCTGCAAATCTTAGGAGCTGGTGCCTTCGGTCAAACCTATGTAGCCCAAGACACACACATCCCTGGCAATCCGACTTGTGTCGTCAAACACCTCAAACCGGCGACGACCTCCCCTAAACTGTTAGAAACAGCTCGAGAACTCTTCCAAAGAGAAGCCCAAACCCTCGTCAAACTGGGCAAACATGAACAGATTCCCCAGTTGCTGGCTTACTTTGAAGAAGACCAAGAGTTTTACTTGGTGCAAGAGTTTATTGAAGGGCATACTCTAGCCCATGAATTGCTACCCGGTCAACGTTGGTCTGAAACCCAGGTAAAGCAACTGCTTTTAGAAGTCTTAGAGATTCTGGAATTTGTGCATAGTCATGGCGTGATTCATCGAGATATCAAACCAGACAACCTGATGCGTCGCCAGTCAGACAATAAGTTAGTCCTAATTGACTTTGGTGCGATTAAGCAAGTGCAGATTCAACCCCTCAATCAGTCGGGACAAGAATCGTCTGTAGCCACTAGCACCCGAATTGGTACTCCAGGCTATGCACCAACCGAGCAGGATCGAGGCAAGCCACGCCCCAATAGTGACTTATATGCCTTAGGTATCGTCGCGATTCAAGCGCTGACGGGCTTGCATCCCCACCAAATTCCAGAAGACGATGAGACAGGAGAGCTATTCTGGCAACACCAAGCGGAGGTGAGTTCAGACGTCGCCACCATTTTAACCAAAATGGTGCGCTATCACTTCAAAGACCGCTACCAATCTGCTACAGAAGCCCTGCAAGCCTTACAGCAATTATCCCATTCCTCTGTGATGGTTCAAGACAATGTGGTGGATCGAGTGAGCCACGGTGCACCGGAACTACTGTTAAGGTGGGTGGAACAGGGAAAGATTCAGGCTCAATCGATCTATGCCAATCAACCGAGCAAAAACCCTGGCACGGTTCGGATCGGTAGCGATCCATCGGTGTGCGATATTGTGATATCGGAGCCAACGGTATCAGGATTGCACGTTGAGGTCTTTTTTCAGGCTCAGGACAAGCATTTTTACCTGCGTTCTTTACAACTAAGCCATCCACCACTAGTGAATGGGCAACCCTTACTCACGAGGGAGGTGGCACTGCGCCACGGGAGCCGTTTGCAGTTAGGGCAAATAAGGTTGAGCGTCCTGGTAATCAACCTCAATCCACTTCCAGCCACGAGGGAATCTACACTCACTCCTCAGCCGATGCGGCAGGCGAGTTCATTACCTCCATCGGTTGCCACTAGCCTACAACTCCCAGTGGTGCAAACGGTAAAGCAAGACACAATATTCAATTCTTCGAGAAACCCAACCTTACAACCTGTCAGTAGAGCAACCACCCATTTATCTTCCAGCTCTAATCACATTCTGCCTCTACTGATGAAATTAGGCATTGCTGCATTAGTGAGTGTTGGGGGCGGTTATGCTTATCTGCAATGGCAATCAACTCACTTAGGTTCCACAGCTACATCAACGGCTAATTCGGATTCAACAGCTAAGTCGGGTGGAATAAGCACCTCAACGGCTAATTCGGATTCAACGACGAAGTCGGAGCGAACAAGCACATCCACAACTAAGTCGGATAAAACAGACGCATCAACGACCAATTCCGATAAAAACGAACCGCTTTCCGAATATGACTCAATCCTTCTCACCAACGCACGACAAAAAGCGAGTAAGAGAGAGTTTAAAGGAGCGATCGCTTTAGCCTCACAAATTTCTGCCAGCAGTTCTGTATACCAGCAAGCTCAAAACGAAATCGCTCAGTGGCAAGGACAACAACAGCAGAAGCTAGCCCAGGCGTCTAACAATCAACTCAGAAGGCCGTTTACGAATGCAACAAAAGTAACTCCAGCCGTAAAAAACAGAGATATTGAACCCACAACTGACATCAAACCAGAAGAAGCGATCGCAGACACTTCCCCTAATCCTGTTGCGCCGAGAGAAGCGAACCAGACGGTAGCTCCGTTGCCCAAAGAAGATACAGCAAAACGCGAACCCGTGGCGGTAGCCTTATCCTACACCTGCTCTTGTCAACCCAACGACCCAAAAACCCAGAAAACGATCACTGATAAAGAGTCAGAGATTGATTTAACAGGGACGAGTTGTGCGGCGAATGAAAATCCTGAAACAAAAGTCATTGGAGTTTGGCAGTGTAACAAAAAGTAGTTTTCATATAGCCATAGCAGAGTTTTCTAAATTTTTAATAAAGCGGCGGTTTTCAATGGCAGTTTCATCCAAGTTCCTCACACAATGGAGCCATAGGTGATAGCCAACAGAACCGTGGAAGACAATAGCATGGTAGACATGATCGGTCAGCTCCTAGCCAGACGATACCAAATTCTGCGCGTGCTGGGGGCTGGTGCCTTCGGTCGAACCTACGTCGCTCAAGACACACACATCCCTGGTAACCCGACTTGTGTCGTCAAACACCTCAAACCGGCGACTAACTCCCCGCAACTGCTAGAAACCGCTCGACAACTCTTCCAAAGAGAAGCCGAAACCCTTGTTAAACTGGGCAAACATGAGCAGATTCCCCAGTTGCTGGCTTACTTTGAAGAAAACCAAGAGTTTTACTTGGTACAAGAGTTTATTGAAGGACATACTCTAACCCATGAATTGCGACCCGGTCAACGTTGGTCTGAAACCCAGGTGAAGCAACTGCTTTCAGAAGTCTTAGAGATTCTGGAATTTGTGCATAGTTACGGAGTCATCCATCGAGACATCAAGCCGGACAACATTATGCGTCGTGCCTGTGATCAGAAATTAGTCCTGATTGACTTTGGTGCGATTAAGCAAGTGCAGATTCAACCCCTCAATCAGTCGGGGCAAGAACCGTCCGTCGCAACTACTATCCGCATTGGCACTCCCGGCTATACGCCAACCGAACAGGATTGGGGCAAGCCACGTCCCAATAGTGACTTATATGCCTTAGGGATTGTTGCAATTCAAGCGCTGACGGGCTTATATCCCCACCAATTTTCAGAAGACGATGAGACAGGAGAACTGTTCTGGCAGCCCCAAGCGGAGGTGAGTTCAGGCGTCGCCACCATTTTAACCAAAATGGTACGCTATCACTTCAAAGACCGCTACCAATCTGCCCTAGAAGCCCTGCAAGCTTTACAGCAATTATCCCATTCCTACCCGACGGTTCAAGATAAGGTGGTCGATCGGGTTAGCCAAGATGTCAATCAACCGCTCTTCAGCAGCATGGCGTCTACCGTAGAACCGTCACCCGTCCAAGCCACAAGGCTAAACACGACCACAAGTTTTTCTGGAAACCCAACACGATTACAAGTCCGAGGACGAACCCACTCTTTTTGGAACTCTCGTAACAGACTGTCTCTATTGATGAGAATCGGGGTAGCTGCGCTGGTGAGTGTTGGAGGAGGTTATGCTTATCGGCAAGGATACTTGAATAACTTAGGCTTACCGATTACATCAACGGCTAATTCGATCCCAACAGGCACTTCAAGCCCTCAATCCGATTCAACGGTTCAGTCCAAGCTAAAGACTCTATCTACTGCTAACTCGAATTCAACGGATAACAGAGTTAGAACAGATCAATTAATTTCTAACTCGAATTCAACGGATAACGGAGTTAGAAAAGATCCATTAATACCTAACTTGGATTCAACGGATAACAGAGTTAAAACAGTCTCGTTAATTACGAGTTTTGACGCAACACCTAAATTGGAGAAAACAGGTACATTAATACCTAACTCGGATGCAACATCTAACTTAGTTAAAACAGGCCAATCTACCAATCCACCTGATTCCAGAAAATCATTTGCCGATGATGGGTCAAACCAGCTTAAAAACGCCAGAAAAACAGCTCGTGAAGGGAATTTTAAAAAAGCGATCGCCTTAGCTGAACAAATACCCTCTAAAAGTTCTGTGTACCAGCAAGCCTTAGATGAGATTGCCCAGTGGCAAGGACAGCAACGGCAGCAGCGAATCAAACAGCAAGCTGAAATTCGGGCACAAACACTCCTGGCTAAAGCAAGAGATATCGCCAACCGAGGAGGGGAAGCAGACATGGAAACAGCGATTAGAATTGCAGAAGAAGCGATCGCGCAAGTTTCCCCCGATCATCAGATTTCAAGAGAGGCTCAAAACGTCATTACTCAGTGGCAACAAGAAGCTACAGCAAAACCCG
Organism: Stenomitos sp.; assembly: GCA_036704025.1. Taxonomy (GTDB): domain Bacteria; phylum Cyanobacteriota; class Cyanobacteriia; order Cyanobacteriales; family Coleofasciculaceae; genus Allocoleopsis. The sequence goes on along the minus strand of DATNQL010000153.1, from coordinate 17,852 downwards.
AAGCAGAAGCCGTGAAATCATCCTATGAATGCTCTTGTCAGCTCAACGATCCAAAGGTTCAAGAGGCTGTTACCCTGACAGAATCCGAGAGTGATTTGACGGGGTCGAGTTGCTCAATCAACGAAGCTCCTGAAGTTACTGCCTTGGGAGCTTGGGTATGCAACAAAAAGTAGGGAGGTATGAATATTTGTCGTTTTCAATACTCCTCAAAATGAATGGAATTTAAAAGACTAATACTAATGGGTTGAAAGTTGACTTCATGAGTAGAAAAATGAATAGGAAGACAGCCATCGTGATCGGTCGCTAAGATTTGGGCATCAAACGTCTTGGTTTTTTTCTTGTGGAGCGGACTAGATTTATTCTTTCTGACGCCATACCTAAGGGACTGTTGGCTAGCTTTATCCTTAGCAATCCAACCATCGTTAGCCCTTTTGACCGAGTGGAGGGCGCTCTCATTTCCCACAAACAGGCCATGGGGATCAGATGCAAAAGCAAAAACGCTGGTCAGATGACAATGACTTGGATTGCCATATCTCGCACAGCCCTGAGAGGAAGCACAATCATTTTGAAAATAAGGGCATTGAATTCTAGAACATACGTTAATCGTTGGACATAAAGTAGGATGGGGGGAATCTAAAAGACTTTGCATAACTTTTTGATCCAAATGGCTTAGGAATTCTCGGAAAAATCTCCTCAGAGACTACAACCTGGACTTCGTCTGTAAAACTCAGAGGTTTTATCCTTTCGTCGTATTTCGATAATATTTGTTGATGACAAAAAAAGAATCCGCAAATATCCGGGAATTGCCAGCCCCAGCATTCTGAACTTGCCAGATGCGATTCCGAGAAATTACGGAGAGAACTGCAATCGACTGGGTAATGTTACAAAATATTTACAACTTGTGGCACTCCTTTGTGATCTGCCAGAAGCAATCCGTCGTCAGGTGGCAGCACTTCCTTGCCTCAACAACTACCCTGGAGATCAGTTGCAGTTTTGTATCTATCCATTCATCATGCAATCCTTGCGTTTTCTGATATCCCTGCTGTTCCTGACTACAGCCGCTGCCTGTAGTACACCGAGAACCTCCAATCCAGAAACCGCAGCGTCTGGGGTGGAACCCTCAACCGAAACAGCACAGCAACCCGCTCCTTCTCCCCAAAACAAACAGCCGCCATCGGCTACCATAGCCACAAAAAACGCTGTGCGTACCAAGACGCTAAGGTCTCAACCCATTAAAATCACACTCGATAGTTTACCCAAACCCTTCGCCACGAATAGTGCATCCCAGTCACCCAAGATCATTCCAGTCCCGCCAAACCCAACCCTGAACGTGCCGGCTGGTTTTAAGGTAAACGTCTACGCCGATAATTTGGACGCACCACGCTGGCTTCGCTTAACTCCCAGTGGTGATGTTTTAGTGACCGAAACTAGAGCCAATCGCATTCGCCTGCTGCGTGACACCAACGGTGATGGCGTTGCCGATGTCAGCAAAGCCTTTGCCACAGCGGAGAATGGGGTGAATATTCCTTTTGGCATGACCTTTGCTGGAGATTCCTTCTTCCTGGCTAACACCGGTGCTATTTTGCGATTTCCTTATAGCCAAGGACAACAACAACTAACGGGCCAAGGGCAAAAAATTGCTGACCTCACCCCCGGTGGCTACAATCAGCATTGGACTCGTAACGTCCTCGCTTCACCCGATGGCACAAAACTTTACGTGACGATTGGCTCCAAATCCAACGTGGATGAAGAACCCCTACCCCGCGCCTCCGTGCAGGTGATGAACCTCGACGGTTCCAACCCACAAACCTTCGCCTATGGTTTGCGTAATCCCGTCGGCATCGACTTTCACCCCAGCACTGGCGAACTGTATACCACCGTCAACGAACGGGATGGGATTGGAGATGATCTTGTACCCGATTACTTCACCCGTATCCGCCAAGGGGAATTTTATGGCTGGCCCTATGCTTACCTGGCACCAAATCTCATCGAACCGCGTCAAACAGTCAACGGACAAAGCAAACGCCCTGATTTAGTGGCTAAAACCCAAACGCCTGATGTGCTGTTTCAAGCTCACTCGGCGGCTTTGGGATTGCAATTTTATGATAAAAACACTTTTCCCAAAAAGTATCGTAATGGTGCCTTTGTTGCTTTTCGGGGTTCTTGGAACCGCAACCAGGGAACAGGTTATAAAGTGGTTTTTATTCCCTTTGATGCTCAAGGGCGGCCTCAAGGCTATTACGAAGACTTTCTAATGGGTTTTCTGGTGAATCCTTCTGGGCCAAACACTTGGGGACGTCCGGTTGGATTATTGGTCTTACCGGATGGTAGTTTGTTAGTGACTGAAGAAGCGAATAACCGGATTTATCGCATTCAATATCAAGGATGATGAAAAATTGAATCTGGTAGTTTGGGAATATTAGGTTTTTTAACGCAGAGGGTCGCAGAGGTTTTCGCCAAGGGACGCGGAGTTGATGGAGATAATTTTTGGTTCAATTTTATTAGATAGATAGCAAACTCAATCAGTTACAAATATGTGGACTGTCAATAATCCAAAACGAATTTATTTTTTCAGTTATGCCTTACCCAGAGTGATAGGGGAGTGGGAAGACAAGGGAGAATGGCAGGTATTTTCTATCTCTTTTGTGAAGATAGGCAAGATATTGGGTTTATTGGTATTCACCGGGTTCATCAATCCAGGATTAGCGGCCCCTGCGAATGCCGCTAATCCTCAACATTTGGAACAACTCCGAACCACGAATTCTTGTCCTAAGTGTGACTTGCGAGAGGCTCCGCTAACAGGAATGAATCTGCAAAAGGCCGACCTGAGTGATGCTAATTTGGAGGGTGCGAATCTGGAGGGGGCCAACCTGAGCAATGCTAAGCTAAACCGTACTCAGTTGCAGGGGGCTAAACTTTCGGGAGCGATTCTGGCGGGAGCTAATTTGAGACAGGCTAAACTGGGAGCAAGGCAACAGGAAAAAGAAAAAGAAACAGTTCCTACTAATTTACAAAAGGCTGATCTTCAGGGTGCGGATCTGGGTTCTGCTGACTTAACAAAAGCCAGGTTGATCGGTGCCAACTTAAGAGAAGCCAAGCTCAATTATGCACAGCTTTCGAGTGCCAACTTAGAAAAAGCTGACCTCACCCGCAGCCAATTAGGGGCAGCCAATTTAAGCGGAGCCAATTTAAAAGAAGCGCAACTTAATATTGCCACCCTCAGTGGTGCCAATCTCACCAGTGCTCAATTGACTGGGGCTAGTTTGCAGACCATTAGCGCTGATAGTATCAATTTGAGTGGTGCGGATTTACGTCAGGCAAATTTAAGTGAAGCGAATTTAGATCACGCCAATTTCAAAGGAGCATCCCTTCAAAATGGGGTGTTGATTGCGGCTACCCTGCGGAATGCTGAGATGAGTGGTAGTAAGCTTCAGGGAGCGACGTTAAAGGGTGCTGATTTGAGTCGGGCAAATCTCAGTGGGGCAAATCTGGAAAGTGCGGACTTAACGAATGCCAAGCTTGCCAGTACCAACCTCACGGAGGCTCAACTGACGGGTGCTAAACTCCCTTCCTCCTACCTGTTCAGTGCTAACCTCACCAAAGCCAACTTGAATGGCGTGAATCTGCGTCAAGCTTTACTCCGTTCCGCTGATTTAACGAATGCCACATTGGTGGGTGCCACTCTGGAAAATGCCAATCTGATCAGTACCCAGTTAATTCAAGCCAACTTAACGTATACCAACTTGACTCAGTGCGATTTGAGAGGGGCAAACTTAACCAATGCTAACCTGAGCAATGCCAACCTGACTCAAGCCGATTTAGAGCTTGCCACCCTAGCGAATGCCAATCTGACGGGTGCGAATTTGAGTAACGCCAAGATTGAAGAGGCGATTGGAGTCACTCCCTCTGCATTACCTTGATAGGCGATCGCATCGTTAGGCGGTTAGACCAATCGCCACCACAATGGTACATTGACTATGCTGTCGTTCAACCTCTCTGACGAGTCCTTTGGCACAACATCTACTGCCTGTTCACCTCCTGAGCTTCACACAACTCTTACAAACCCCACGCAGGGAAAGTGCCGGATCACACCATCCACAACCAGAAGAAGGGAATAGACTTTGGCCGTTAATAGCGACAGGGGAAAATCTGTGAGACTATAGCCAAGCGTCTTCCTCTATGATCTTGACGCTAGCTGACCCCTCGCATGAGCTGTCCCATTGTGCGTGTCCCGGTCCTAAACCCATGCTCACCCATCGCATCTCCATTCTATGCAACTGCGAAATTCCTTGCGTCGGACAAAGATTGTTGCCACGATTGGCCCCGCCTCCAACCAACCTGATGTGCTCAAAGCCATGATTAAAGCCGGTGCCACCACACTGCGGCTTAACTTTTCTCATGGCACTCATGAAGATCACCAGCGTAGTATCCGTCTGATTCGCCAAACCGCCTTTGAACTCAATCAGCCCGTCGGCATTTTACAAGACTTGCAAGGCCCTAAAATTCGGCTAGGGCGGTTTGAGAACGGTTCGATTGTGCTCAACAAAGGCGATCGCTTTACTTTAACCAGCCTTCCTGTCCCAGGTAGCCAGGAAATCAGTTCGGTCACCTACGAACCTCTTGCCGATGAAGTTCCCTGCGGGGCCAACATTCTTCTGGACGATGGCAGGGTGGAGATGCGTGTTGAAGAAGTAGACCGAAAAAACCGTGCCTTGCACTGTCGCGTGGTTGTCGGTGGCCCCCTCTCCAATAACAAAGGCGTCAACTTCCCTGGCGTCTACCTCTCGATTAAAGCGATGACGGATAAAGACCGACAGGATTTAATGTTTGGTCTAGATCAAGGGGTGGATTGGGTCGCTCTTAGCTTTGTCCGCAACCCCCAAGATGTGCTGGAAATTAAAGAACTGATTGCCAGTGCAGGGAAGCAAACACCCGTCATTGTCAAGATTGAAAAGCACGAAGCCATTGAGCAAATGGAGGCGATTCTCTCCCTTTCGGATGGCGTTATGGTTGCCAGGGGGGACTTAGGCGTTGAACTGCCTGCGGAAGATGTGCCGATTTTGCAAAAGCGGCTGATTGCCACGGCTAACCGACTGGGAATTCCGGTGATTACTGCCACCCAGATGCTAGACAGTATGGTGAACTCGCCTCGACCCACCCGTGCGGAGATTTCTGATGTCGCCAATGCGATTCTCGATGGCACTGATGCGGTGATGCTCTCCAATGAAGCGGCGGTCGGGAAATACCCCGTTGAAGCGGTGGAGACCATGGCGCGGATCGCTGTGCGGATTGAGCAAGAACAAATTGCTAGCAATATCAAGGATACCAAGCGCTCCATTCCTAACGCCATTTCTCAGGCGGTCGGTCAAATTGCTGAGCAGTTGCAGGCGGCAGCCATTATGACTCTAACCAAAACGGGGTCAACGGCACGCAACGTCTCGAAGTTTCGACCCACGACACCGATTCTAGCGGTCACCCCTCATGTGGATGTAGCGCGACAGCTCCAACTGGTATGGGGCGTCAAACCGTTGTTGGTGCTGGATTTACCCTCAACGGGTCAGACCTTCCAAGCCGCGATTAATGTGGCTCAAGAAAAGCTGCTGCTGGCAGAGGGTGATTTAGTCGTGATGACGGCGGGAACACTCCAAGGCGTTCCGGGGTCAACGGATTTGATCAAAGTCGAGGTCGTGACTGCCGTTCTCGGTCAGGGCATTGGCATTGGTCAAGGTTCTGTCAGTGGACTCGCCCGTGTCGCACACAGCGCTATGGATATTGGGAACTTCAATCCGGGAGAAATTCTGGTGGCACCTTCTACGAATGCCGATTTTGTCGAAGCTATCCGCAAGGCCGCAGGAATTATTACAGAAGAAGGGAGTTTAACCAGTCATGCGGCAGTGATCGGTATGCGTTTAGGTGTGCCGGTGATTGTCGGCGTCAAAAATGCCACACAAATGATTCGGGATGGGGCAATTTTAACGATGGATACCCCGCGAGGATTAGTTTATTCGGGTGCTATGGGCACCAGTCCTGCGAGTGGAATGTTAATGGTCTAGCCCTTGGATTGAAGAGAATTCCTTCCGTTTCAGGAAGTCTTCTTTGCTATTAAATTGAGTGAAATATCAACTGAAGGAGACACGATATTGTCGTGTCTCCTTTAGTTTAAAAAAGTCTAGGTTATACATCTTTACATTCTTATTCTGATCTATCTTTCGGATAGTTCATAGACAAGGAAGTTCTTTCTCTGGGAAGAAGTTTCGTTTGTTTTTTTATGGGACGCTGATAGTGTAAATCAAAAAAATTAGCGGGGTTGAATCTACTAACATAAGGTTTTATTGATTCATAAATTTCCCGGTGAAAAGTGAACCATTAACCTTGTGAGAACGCCCTAATATTTTTCCCATTCCAGTTTTTAACGCATTCTATTTTAAACCCATAGTGGGTGTGACAGTCTTCAGGGGGGAATGGGAAAAAATCAGCCAGGGTGCATCAACCCCTAGAGTTTGTCAGAGGAATATCCGGTGCGCTACTGAACAAGAAGTCAAATTTTAGTTCTTGAGAAGAACTAAAGAGCTAGAAATAGAGCGATTAAACCAATGACTAAAAGACTTCGCATTCTATACGCTGCCGGTCCTGGAGATGTAGTTGGAACATATCAATATTGGGCTACAGGACAAGACGATCCATCCCAGGTTTCAATTACCTATTCCAGTCAATTTTACGAAGTGTGCCGTGAATTAGATGCAACATCTTATGTAATTTCCTCTTCGATGCAGAGGAAATTTTTGTATGATAGTCAATTCAAGATTCTGCACCGTCCGATTCCATTTTTATCGTCATCCGCACTTTTTTATCACTTTGGTCAAATATGGAATGGGTTGCGATTAATTGCTTCTGCCATTCGTTTTCGAGCCAATGTGGCTGTAGTGGTTGATGGTACAACACACTGGTTTGTTTTATCACTCCTTTCTTGGTTGGGAGTGCAAGTGATTCCATCCTTGCACTGCGGATTATGGCGTAAGTATGTTGCCCCTAGCAAAGTACAACGCTTGTTGTTAAATCTCAGCCGTCCTTTCTTCAGTCGCGATTGTGCTGCTGTCTTGACGGTTTCCGACGAAATTGCAGCCCAGGTAAAGCAACTGACAGGAAGCAAGCATAAACTGGTTCGGAGATTTACTCCTATCTATCGTCGAGAGGAGTTTGCAGAAGTTACTCCGCCCTCCGAGAAACGTTCACCCTTTCGGGTGCTGTATGTGGGTCGCATTGAACAGAATAAGGGTGTTTTCGATTTACTAGAAATGGCCAAGTATTTAGCCGCGCAGGGTAGAAACGACATCACCTTCGATCTTTGCGGAAATGGGTCGATGTTGGAATCCTTACGTCACGCTGCAAAGCTTGCAGGAGTAGAGGCTCGTTTTGTATGCCACGGTCACTGCAATAAACAAAAAATGCGTCGGATGTTTAACCGCTCCCATGTGATCATTGTGCCGACCCGAACAGGGTTCGCAGAAGGATTTAACAAAGTTGTCGCTGAAGGCATCTTGTCAGGTCGTCCTGTCGTTACCTCCGCCGTTTGTCCAGCATTATCTTATGTCCGAGAGGCGGTGGTAGAAGTGCCCCCTGATGAGGTCATGGGGTATTGCAACGCTCTACTCAAGTTGTGCGACGATCGACCATTCTACGAACAAAAGTGCCAAAACTCCCTAGGTTTGCAAGAACAATTTTATGACCCATCCAAGAGCTGGGGTGGGGCACTCCAATCTATTCTTGTGTCCATCCAAGAAAGACGAGAGTTAAGCCAAGACCTGAAGGTAAAGCAATCTCTGGGTTAATAACGCCTGAGAGAATCGGGTAAGCTAGAGCAATTCTTTGTATCGTCACTGTGCAAAAGATGACACGACTAATACTCAGTTGCATTCTCTACCGCTTACCTTCTCTTTTGATCTCCCCATTTCCCCTGTAAACTGTATGATCTTTCATCGCAACTGAGATAGGGTGTAAAAACTCTGCGCCCCTCTACGTGACCTTTTGGGACCTCTGCGCTAAAAAAAGCTAATATAGTTAGTCTAAATGAATTGTGAAACCTAGTGATCGCTTTTGGTAATGGGTAATAGGTCATGGGAAAGAAGTTCTAATGTTCTAATTGCCAATTACCCATTACCCATTACCGTCCTTTAGAGTTTTCACGAATGATTTAGACTGGCTATAGTCCAATGTCAAAAGATTCAATATCACTGAGATATCTTGCGATTGCCCTGTTGAAGAGCTACCCAGGAAACCGCCTAAGCATCGATATCAATTTCTACCCACTTTGTTCTTGATGATAAACCGGACTTAATTCGGATTTTTGACTTCGGGACATCAAACTGATCGGCTAATAGTTCAATTAACTCCTTATTCGCCTTCCCATCCACAGGTGGAGACTTTAAATGTACCGTAAGACTCCCATCGGTGGATTCTTCTATAGCTTGTTTTTTAGCATTAGGCTTAACTTTCACTTGCTTTTGCATTCAGCTACGGTTTTCCTTTTCTTGTTTCAGCTTGGCAATAAAAGCGGACTGCAATCCTTCTAGGTTCATCATTAAGTCCTATACCAGAGGACTTGAGTTGTAAGCTTGGACTAAAAAGATCTCGGTTGATGGAGTCAACATTAACGAGTCTTAAAAGGTAAAAGTATCGAAACCATTAACCCTGGTTTAACCCCTCGTCAACTTAAGCAGAGAAACAAAGGAATAGGACAAGAAATAGGATGTTTCTGAGTCGCGAACCTTAAGCGCATTGACTCTAACTGGTAAGCTTCTCGTCCCATAGAATAATACACGACATCATTGTCGTAGTAATAAGCCTCCTTTTCGTATTTCATCCCTATTTTTTCCATCACCCGACGTGAAGCAATGTTTTCAGGCTTAGCGATTGCCACAATTTTTTCCAACTGGGCGATTTCAAAACCATACTTGAGGACGGCTGACGCGGCTTCTGTGCCTAACCCTCTGCTCCAGTAGGACTTGAATAGCAAATAGCCGATTTGAATTTCGGTTGTATTGGCGAGAAATTTAAGCCCACAATGACCAATCAGTTTTTGATTTTTCTTGTAAACAATCGCCCACACTCCGAAGTTGTGTTTTTTCCAGTGTTCAGTGAAGGCATCAATGACCGACCTAGTCTGTTCCCAAAGTAGCGGCTTTTCATTTGACATATATTTTAGTGAATCGGGATGGCTGTAGATGCGATGCAACTCTTTTGCATCATCGGGTTTGAATTGTCTAAGTTGCAATCGGGGGGTTTCTATCTCACGCGCCATAAACTGCTTAACTTGCAGTCGTAATGCTTCACTCTCACGCATGATGACGGTGTAATCTCCTAAGCTAGATTATTAAAGCTTGTGCTTTTTTTTGTACTTTTTGGTTCTTTTGTTACAGAAATTACGACTTAGATTTTAGATGACTCACTCCTCACCGATCGCGCAGACGAATCAAAATCAACGCCCCCGCGAGAACGACTGGCGACTGTTCCTGCGACTCGTGCCTTATGCCCGTCGCACGGGACGCTTGTTATTGATTTCCATGACGTTATTACTGCCCTTGTCGATCGCAAGTGCGGTTCAACCCTTAATCATTGGACAGGCGATCTCCTTGATTCGTTCCGAAGATGAAACCTGGTCTTTTCTGAAAGAGCGATCGCTATCCGATGGACTGAGCATTCTCATCGTTCTACTGCTGTTAACCATCGTCATCCGACTGGTATTTGTCGCGGTGCAGGGCTTCCTCGTGGTGAAGTTAGGGCAACAGATGACCGCTTGGATTCGCGAAGACCTATTCGACCATGTTACCGCCTTGGCGGTGCGATTTTTTGACCGAACTCCCGTCGGGCGATTAATTACTCGACTCACCAGCGATGTAGAAGCCTTAGGTGATGTATTTTCCACAGGGGCGATTGGGATTATCGGAGATGTCCTCTCCATCCTGGTGATTGCCATCACCATGTTCTTTCTGCAATGGCAACTCGCCTTGATGCTAGTGTTGATGCTGGTGCCCGTCACAGGGTTAATTATTTACTTCCAGCAGGAGTATCGCAAAGCCAACTACAAAGCCAGGGAAGAACTGTCCGCCCTCAACTCCATGCTGCAAGAAAACATCAGTGGCATTAATATTGTGCAACTGTTCCGCCGGGAGCAATTCAATGCGGAAGTGTTTCGTGAAGTGAACAACCGCTACATCAAAGAAGTAGACAAAACCATCTTTCACGATTCAGCGGTTTCGGCAACACTAGAGTGGATTAGTTTTATTGCGATCGCAGGGGTACTGGGGCTAGGGGGTTGGCTTGTCCTGGGAAAAACCCTGAGTTTTGGGGCTTTGTCAGCCTTTGTCCTCTACGCACAGCGTTTATTTGACCCCTTGCGTCGGTTTGCGGAAAAATTCACCATGCTCCAAGCTGGATTCACGGCAGTTGAGCGGATCAGCGATATCATGAATGAGCCGATTGAGATCCGTGACCCAGTTCTGACAGGGGAACAGGGCAAACTTGGCTCTACGTTCTCCCCCTCCTCTGGCACTGGAGAAATTCGCTTTGAGCATGTCTGGTTTGCCTACAAGCCCGATGAATACGTGCTGAAAGATTTGCACTTTACCATCCGTCCTGGTGAAAAAGTGGCATTAGTCGGGCCGACAGGTGCTGGCAAGAGTTCAATTATCCGTCTTCTGTGCCGCCTCTATGAACCCACACAAGGACGAATTCTGATTGATGGCATTGATATTCGCGACATCTCCCAAGCCGAACTCCGGCGCTACCTAGGTGTCATCCTGCAAGAGGGATTTCTGTTTGCTGGAGATGTTAAGGGAAACATCACATTAGGAGAAACTTATTCGATTGAACAAGTCCAAGCCGCGGCTCAAGTGACGAATGTTGCCGATTTCATCGAACAGCTACCCCAAGGCTACGACACCCAACTGCGAGAGCGAGGCACTAATCTTTCTGGGGGACAGAAGCAATTGTTGGCGTTTGCGCGTGCAGCGATTCGTGACCCTAGTATCCTAGTTCTGGATGAGGCAACAGCCAGTTTGGATGTGGGGACAGAAGCGCTGATTCAACAAGCTTTGGATCGGGTGTTGGAAAAACGCACGGCGATTATCATTGCACACCGTCTATCGACGATTCGGAATGTAGACCGAATTCTGGTATTGAAACGGGGAGAGTTGATTGAGTCGGGTAGTCACGATGAACTGTTGCAGCAAAATGGACTGTATGCCAGTTTATATCAGTTGCAAATGCTGGGAACCTGATTGATGAAGTACTCCGGTTTTTGGGATGCTACACCCGGAGATGCCGAACTCGTGGGGGAGTGCCTCAGAAAAGAATGGCGTTCCCCCTTAGTCTTCGGCCATTAGTAAGCTGTGACGCATTTAAGAAAGCCTATTTCCACACCCTACACCCTACACCCTACACCCCACACCCTACACCCCACACCCCACACCCCACACCTTACACCCTACACCCCACACCCCTTATGACAATTTCGCTATGGCAATTTAGCTACACATCAGCTTAGATACACCCAGCAGCGGATGCAGGAAAATGTAAGAGAGCGCAATTCCGATAGAATCCATTTGGGATCGAGTCCTTAATTCATAGCCCTGAACATGACCATTGAAGTTGATTACCGCTTTCCACCCGGTGTTGATGCCCAAAAGCAAGCCAAAATCATTGCCGTAGGACAAACAGCCGGCACCTGGGATGCTCGTTTTGCCTATCGAGAGGACGTGTTGAAGTCGCATCTGGGTGAGTTTATCAGCGGTATTACTCAACCCGATGGTTCTAGCATTGCCACCATCCGTTTTCCCGAAGCCAATGTGGAGAACGATATCCCCAGCCTACTCACGATGATTTTTGGCAAATACTCAATGGCTGGGGCGGCAAAAGTCATGGCAGTGCGCCTTCCGGAACACTACGGCAGGCGTCCCAAACTCGGCATTACAGGGATTCGGGAACGGTTGGGAGTGTGCGATCGCCCCTTAATTATGGCAATCTTCAAGCCAGCCTTGGGACTGTCTGCCGATGATCATGGAGCGATTTTGCAAGAGGTGGCGGGTGCAGGACTAGACATTATTAAAGATGATGAGATTCTGGGAGACTTGGCGGTTGCCCCCACACTGAAACGGCTGGAAGCTTGCCGCAAGGTACTCGATCAGGTGAAGCAGCAAACGGGTCGCACGGTACTTTATGCCGTGAATGTCACAGGTGCAGCGGACACGTTAATTGAGAAAGCCCGTCTTTTGGTGCGAGAAGGGGCAAATGCTCTCTTACTCAACGTCCTAACCTATGGGTTCTCGGTGCTGGATGCCCTAGCGGCTGACTCAGAAATTAACGTGCCGATTTTCGCCCATCCTGCCTTAGCGGGGGCATTGTGTGCTTCCCCCGACTACGGTATGGCTTACTCGGTGGTGTTGGGAACCCTGATGGCTTATGGTGGGGCGGATGCGGTATTGTATCCTGCCCATTATGGGAGTTTGCCCTTTGACGCGCAAGAAGAAAAGCGAATACGAGATCATTTGCGATCGCGCCATGTTTTCCCGGTTCCCTCGGCTGGCATTCATCCTGGTATCGTACCCAAAGCACTGGCCGATTACGGTCAGGATGTCATTCTCAACGCCGGTACTGGGATCATGGATCATCCAGATGGGCCAGCCAAAGGAGTTAAGGCATTTTTTGAAGCACTGGAACGAGTTAAATCGGGTCAAGCGTTCAATCTAGAAGCTGTACCTGAAGGCGCACTGCGCCAAGCTTTAAAAAAATGGGCATAATTTCTCTGGCTTTTTTCCCTCTGTTCCCGAAACATCCGTCTTTCAGAGTCCAGTCACCATCGGCAATTGCTCTGAAGTAACCTTTGCAGGAGCTTTCAAGAAACAATATTGATTGATAACGGCTAAAGGTACACTTAATCCCGTCATTTCTCGTGTGGGTAGGGCAACATCTTGATCGAATTCAAACCTCCCATCCTTGAGTTCAAATAAAGCACATACTTTTTGTAATACCTGCATCTGAAATAATCGTTTCAGTTGTTTTTTTTCTAATACAAAGCGATTTTTTAAGCACAAACCCAGGGGTTGATCGAGCGGACATGACTGAGCGAGTTCGGCAACAATACGATTTCTGACTCCTTGATGTTTTGCGATTAAACAAACTAAACATCCCTGATCTAATCGATTCGCCGCAGCGACAATACTACCCTGATAAACCCAAATGTAAAAAACGAAGGGAGTCGTTCGGATTTTTGAGACGCTACAAAGCTTGAGTAGACCTGTTTTGTTTCCTTTTTCGATTAACTCAAAAATTTCGGGTAAGGAAATGTCTGTTAGAGAACCTTTGGTGGACATAGTTATGGAATTTAAATAAAAGACACAAAGGTAGAGTTGCTCAGGCTGTAGACTATGTAACCAAAGGTTTGGATGATGATTCAAAAAACTTATTGCCAATTCATAACACAAGAATCCAAGCTCAAATATTAATAATCTTATCTATGAAATGACTGATGTATAACCAAAGGCTTACCATACATAAATTTCAGTCTATTGAAGTGAAATTGAGGGATGATGTCGGAGTTGGAACTCTGGACGTGATTTCTTCGGGGGAAACTCGCGATCAGGAATTACGCTGTATCCTGTATCCTATTGTCTGTATTCTCGTTGGTGCGATCGCCAATTGTGTCCCACAATCCTTCTTCATCTATCCCAAATCCAACATCTACAATCCCAAATCAACACAAGCGCGTTGTCTTCTGCGACTTTGACGGCACCATCACCGCAGAAGAAACCTTCGTGGGAATGCTCAAAGCCTTTGCACCTGAATTGTCTGAACAACTCATGCCCGAAATGTACGCGAGACGATTGACGTTACGGGAAGGAGTGCGGCAATTGTTGGAATCCATTCCCTCTGCTTGTTATCCTCAAATCTTAGAATATGCCAAACCCAAGGCAATCCGTCCGGGATTAGTCGAGTTACTGGATTTCCTAGATACTGAGGGTGTTCCTTTTGTCGTCGTTTCCGGGGGAGTACGGGGAATGGTGGAAATGGTGCTGAGTCAGGCAAGTACGAAAAGCGAAGTGTCTGTTTCGGCGAACCAGTCTTTACTCGAACGAGTAGCTGCCATTTATGCCGTTGATCTGGATACCACAGGCGAGTTTCTGCGGGTGAATTCTGCCTTTGAAGAAGGTACAGAAATGGTGGCGAAGGTGCAGGTAATGGCACAACACCCCGCCGAGGAGCAAATAGCGATTGGGGATTCAGTCACCGATTTGAAGATGGCACTTCATGCTCCCATTGTATTTGCACGCGATCGCCTGATCCAATACATGGAAGAACACAACAAACCCTACATGCATTGGAATGACTTTTTTGATATCCGCGAACAGCTACAGAGGCGATGGCGAGATATGGGTAATGGGTAATGGGTACGTCTTTCCTTTTCGCCCAATTCAAAACTAGGCTCTAATCGCAAAATCTTCCTGTCATCATGCTGCTTGTGCTTTGGTGAGAGGTTGGAAGTGGGATAGTAAAGTAATGTTTTTTTGAGTTGACTTACTGAACTCTTTTGACTCCATTTAGAAGCACCCAATCGATTGTTGTTGAAAATGAGCAGGATAGGAAGAAAAGGATACAAAAACACAAAAATTCCTGAAATTCTGTAAAGAGTGTGTAAGTCCAGACTCACAACACCCTACTGAAAGAAATTTTTGAGGTTAGAATGAGTACCGATCCAAGAACAATCTTAATGACAGCCGCTGGTCATTTTTACCAGCTAGGCTGGATGGTGGGCACAGCGGGCAATCTCTCCGTTCGCTTGCCCGATGGTAGCTTTTGGATTACTGCCAGTGGACGCCATAAAGGACAGCTATGTATGGATGATTTCATTCGCATGGCTCCCAATGGCAAGGTGTTGGAGCAACCCACACCGGATGTCCGCCCTTCAGCCGAGACAAGTATTCATCAGGCAATCTACTCACTATTTTCGGAGGCGCAAGCCTGCTATCACGTTCATTCTATTGAGGCTAATCTAGTTTCTCACTTTACCACTGGAGATTCCCTACCTTTGCCACCTTTGGAAATGCTCAAAGGTTTCGGAGTATGGGACGAAAATCCTCAAGTGGAAATGCCAATATTTGCGAACCATTTACAAGTGCCTCAGATTGCAAGTGATATTTATGAGCGATTTCAGGCACTACCGCCGTCGCTCAATGCTTTGCTCATTCGCAATCATGGCGTCACAGTTTGGGCTTCTTCCCCAGAAGGGGCACGCAACTACTTGGAGATAGCAGAGTACATCTTCCGATATATGGTGGCGGCTCGAAAAGTTGGCATCGAGGAGCCATTGAAAAAAAACCATTAAACAGTGTGAAAGAAGAAGGCTGAAGAATGAAAATAAGCTAAAAGTATGAATTCGGTAAAGTTTTGGGTTGTTCATATTTTAGGCTTTATTCTTCACACTTGATCTTTTCCACTTCAGTTGAAGCATTTCGGTGAAGCAAGAGGATGCTGAGGAATCAATGACAACACAAGGCGATATACTGCAAGACGATATTATTGCAGAAGCTTGGAAGGCACTCGAAGATTCTGTTATCTACTATTACGGACGGCCAGTTGGCACAGTAGCGGCTCGCGACCCCGATGTAGAACCCCTCAATTACAATCAATGTTTTGTCCGTGATTTTGTTTCTTGTGCCCTGCTCTTTTTGCTGAATGGCAAAACAGAAATTGTTCGCAATTTCCTGATAGAAACGCTGGCGCTTCAGGATGAAACCAAGCAGATGGATTACTTTAATGCAGGCCAAGGCTTAATGCCAGCCAGTTTTAAAGTGGCAACCAGCTTTGGTGAGCAATTTTTGACAGCGGATTTTGGAGAACATGCGATCGCCAGAGTTACACCCGTTGATTCCAGTCTCTGGTGGATTATTCTCTTGCGCGCTTATGTGAAAACAACAGGAGATTTGGCTCTAGCTCATCAACCCGAATTTCAAAAAGGACTAATCCATATCCTCAGGCTTTGCTTGGCGGATCGATTTGATATGTTCCCGACGATGTTGGTTCCCGATGGCGCTTTTATGATTGATCGTCGCATGGGAGTGTATGGACATCCTCTGGAAATCCAAGCCTTATTTTATGGAGCATTGAGAGCGGCGCGAGAACTCCTAGCACCCGATCGCCAAGGTGAAATCTATAGCCTGGTGGTGGATCAGCGTTTGAGGACTCTTAATTTCCATATTCGCACCTATTATTGGCTCGATATTAAGCGATTGAACGAAATTTATCGCTATCAAGGTGAAGAATTTGGTGATAAGGCTGTCAATAAGTTCAATATTTATCCCGATTCAATTCCCTACTGGTTAACAGAATGGATGCCAGAAACAGGAGGTTATCTTGCCGGAAATCTAGGCCCCGCACGGATGGATTTCCGTTTCTTTACTCTAGGAAACTTAATGGCAATCATTTGTTCCCTATCGAGTCCGCAAGAATCCCAATGGATTATGGATTTGATTGAACAACGATGGGATGATTTGGTCGGAAATATGCCGATGAAAATTTGTTTTCCGGCTGTGGAAGGTTTGGAATGGAAAATTCTCACCGGTTGTGACCCGAAAAATGTGCCTTGGTCATATCATAATGGCGGAAATTGGCCTGTTTTACTCTGGTTGCTAGCGGCAGCGGCACAGAAAACGGGTAGACCTCATATTGCCCGCATTGCGATTGAACTGGCAGAAAAACGCTTGAGTCAAGACCAATGGCCGGAGTACTACGATGGCAAAAATGGAAGACTGGTAGGCAAACAAGCAAGAAAATATCAAACTTGGACTATTTCCGGATTGTTATTAGCTAAACACTTGATGGCTAACTCTAAGGATTTAGACTTATTCAGTTTTGATGAAGAGTTTGAATCGATTGATTGGGCGTCTTCTCACTTGGTCTAATTCGTCAAAAAAGGATTGGAATTAGGAGTTTGAAGTTTTGAGTTTTGAGTTAAAGACATTTCTCCATGAATACATTCAGGGTTTTTAAACCCGAGGCTCCAACGATTAGTCTTTAATTCAAAATTCATAACTCATCATTTATACCATTTGGGTTTAACTTTGACACATATCCTAATGGCTCCCCTCTTGATAAGGGGGGTTAGCTGGGTATGAAATGTGACAATCATAAAGCCAATTGGTATTACTCCTCGAAGCGGTAAGACGTTCCTGGCTGGAACGCAACTGAGTATCACCGCTGTTTCATTGCTAATAATGCTGTGCCATAGGCAGCATCGGTGTGCATGGATGGCACTACAGGCACCTTGAGATGTCGTTCTCGAATTGATGTCCAGGTGGAATTTTGGGCACCACCACCAGCCGTATAAACGCGAGTAAGTTGAGTGGCACCAAGTTGTTGTAATAACTGATATCCTCGTGCTTCAATTCGTGCCATGCCCTCCAGTAAGCCATGCAGAAATTCCACTGAATCCGTCGGGCGAGGTTCCAATTGCGGTGGCAGATTGGGGTCATTAGTCGGAAAGCGATCGCCGGCTTTCAGCAAGGGATAATAATCCAGAGGACTCTCTTGACTCGGATTGATTTGGCAACTGAGACTTGCTAACTCGACATCGCTGAAGAAATGCCGCAACACCGCCCCACCTGTATTCGATGCCCCACCGGTAAGCCACAAATCACCTAATCGGTGGCTATAAATCCCGTATCGGGAATCATCTACACGAGTCCGACTCAACAGCTTCAGCACTAAGGTGGAACCCAAAGAAGTTACCGCCTCACCGGGAGACTGGGCACCACTGGCAAGAAAAGCCGCAATACTATCGGTTGTACCCGTACACACCACAC